>JABWBV010000110.1 GCA_013359445.1 Anaerolineales bacterium
AGCGCCCCGTAGTGGGTCGAGTGGCTGTCGGCGCCCAGCAACAGCACGCCGGGATAGATTAACCCCTCTTCGCACAAAACCTGGTGGCAGATGCCCCGGCCCACCTCAAAAAAATTCTTGACGCCCTGGGCGGCGACAAAGCGGCGCACGTCGGCGTGATTTTGGGCATGCTGGGTCGTAGGCGGCGGGGCGGCATGATCCAGGGTAATGGCCAGCCGTTCCGGGTACTTGACCCGCTCGATGCCCAGGCTGTAAAAAGTTTTGGAGATGGCCGCCGTATTATCGTGGCTAAGGGCCACGTCAGGGGTCGCATCAAGAACCTGGCCCGGCGTCACCTCTGCCAAACCGGCGTTTTTGGCTAAAATCTTTTCAACAAAAGTGTGTCCCATTCTGTTAAAGGATGAAGGATGAAGGCAGAGGGATGAAATTTCACTTTCATCCTTCATCACCTGCCCCCATCAGGGGGTTCCTCCTTCATCTTTTCAAGCTGACTGCGGCTTCGCGGCCATAGGTTTCGGCAATTTCGGAACCAGGCGGGTCCTGAAGTTCAGCCTCAGCAGGCAACGGGGCAGCCGCGTCGGCGTCCATACGCTGGAGAATGTTATCTTTGAAGCGTTCCGGCACGCTGATGTGGCTCAAGCCAAACTGGTTTTCGGCGATTTCAATCAAAATCTGGGTGGGGGAGTCGTGCGGGCCAATATTGTAAACCCGATCTTTAAAAGCTGTCGCAATTTGCCGCGCCGTCCCTTCGTCAAGGTTATATCCCTTAATTTCCTTCAGGAAATAATGGATGATGTTCCAGCCGCTCAACGGCCCCAACAGCACTTCCGACTCGCTCACCCCAAACTGGTCAAGCGGAAAAGCTTCGTAAGTGCCGGCGTTGTTAAGCAGCGCTTTTTGATGGACGCCAGCAGTGTGGGTCCGGTTAGTTAAGCTGACCGGCTCTTTGGACGGCACCAGCTTTTTGAGCTTGGAAGCAAACATAACGTTGATCGGGTAGGAGCCGCGCAAGTTGTACCCTTCCAGGTGGTCATAGGCTTTATCAATGTAGAGGTTAAAAAACAGGGCGGTGATTTGCAAAAAGGCCAGCATGGCGATGGCAGACCAAAACGTCGGGTGTTCAAATTCCCAGAGGTTGAAAAAGAAGGGAATTGCCAACAGAAGTCCGACGATGCCGGTTGCGATTGGTCCTGCGGCGGAGACGAGGCTGTGTTGATACTTGTGCCGGATCAGCGCCCGGTTGATGTACACCGCCCCGCCGGGCAAGCCGATTCCGCCCATCATGACGATGATCAGGGGCAGGATGATGCTCATCATCGTGTGCGTGTATTTGAACGGGTCAAGGGTGAGGTAGCCTTTTTCGACGACGGTGTCATCCCCGGCCCAGTAGGCAGTGACGGCGTGCCCAAACTCGTGCAGGCAGAGGGAAATGACCCAGCCACCGGTGACGAAAAAGAACACACTGAGGCCGGGCGCAAGCCAGTCGAACCATGCCGAAAGGCCCGCGAGGATGGTCATGCCCAAAATGGTGAGGAAGACTGGGCTGATCTGGAATTTGTAGGGGACTTTGGCGGGGCGCGGTTTGGGGCGGGGCGGGGCGATGGCGGTTTCGGTGGGGAGGGCAGTGCCGAGCAGAGAGGTGATTTTTTCCGCCGTGACGTTTTGCTCTTTCAGAATGGTTGCGGTGTTTAGCCCGGGGGTAGTGAGGCCGAGCAACAGGTGGGCAGTGTCCAAGAAGGGTCTTTGATGCGTCTGGGCCTGTTTTACCCCTTCGTTCAGGGCGCGTTGAACGGTCACGGTCATTTGTGGGGATTGCGCGACGGGCTGGGGCAGGAGTGCGTTTTGTTGGGCGATGGAAATCTGGCATTGTTTGCCCATTTCGTCGATGTTGACCCCCAGGGCGGTGAGCAGGTGATGGGCCTGGTAGTTCCGATAGGCGGAAATGCTCAGAAGCAGGTGTTCGGGGTGGAGAATCGGGTGTTGGTAATCCTGCGCCAGTTGCGAGGCGTAGCGCAGGATGCTTTGGGTTTCTTCGGAAAGGGGAAAGGGTTCGGGCATGGGGATTGGGGAGGGGTGTTTTTTTGGGGGGTGGTTGGGTGGTTTGTTGGTTGGAGCATTGACTCATTAAAACGCTGAATCGCTAGGGTTGCAAAACGTCCCACAAAGCCCAATAAGCGGCTTTGGGTTGGTAGTCCTCGTCTAAAAGGAGCGGCATTTCGTAATCGGGGTAAAAATATTGAATCCAGGTGTTGGCATCACTCACCCCCCATACGATAAAGGTATCGCAGTTTGCGGCTAGACAGGCTTCCAACATGTTCCGGTAAATTTCGGCTTCGTGTTCCAGTTTCTCTGGTGTGGCCGGTTTCCATATACGCACATCCATCTCAGTGATCGCCACTTCTAATCCCAAGGCGTTGAACCGCCGGAAGTTTTCTGCCACCTGTGCGGGATCGGGGGGATTGAATTCCAGCAGGTGCATCTGAAACCCAATCCCGTGCAGTGGTACGCCGCGCGCCAACAAATCTTGTGCCAGCGCGTATAACGCGTCGGATTTAGGGTTTAAATTTTCGGTCGCAAATTCGTTGATGAATAATTTCGCCTGGGGGTTGGCCGCGTGTGCCCAACGCAAGGCCAGCTCGATGTATTCTGGCCCGACGTTTTGATACCAGATCGTTTCTTTAAACGTGCCTTCCTCGGTCAGCGGTTCGTTGATCACATCCCACTCATCCATGCGCCCCGCATACCGGGTGACCAGTTGGGTGATATGGTCTTGTAACAACAACTGCCATGCCTCCTGCGGCATCGAAAGTTCAAACACCCATTCCGGGAGTTGCTGTTCCCACACCAGAGGAACCCCGCGGACGGCCATCTGATTGACTCTTGCAAAAGCCATAATGGTGTCCATTTCGCAAAAGTTATAGCGTTCTGGGTAAGGATGGACAATGGCAAACTTGAGTGCGTTTTCTGTCGCAAGCAAATTGTATTCTCGCGCCGCGGCGCGGGAGTAATCGTGAACGCCCAAGAGCGCATACGCGCCGACCGACGTACCCAGCCATAGTCCTCCGGGGTTGACATCCCGCAAGCCCCCGCTTTCCTTCGGGTAAATGCTCCTGATCCCCCGGCGGTAGAGGCATTTGTCGGTCAGGCTATTTGCAAGCAAGTGACCCCCACGTCCAAACAGCCACGGGTAACGGGGGTCGGGGGTCGCGGTCAAGGTAGGTGTCAAAGTAGGTACTGAGGGAGGGGAGAGGGTAGGTGAGGGGGCCACCGGAGGCGTGGCCTGACAGGCCATCAGAAAAATCATGCCCACACCCAAAAGCATCATGAGGCGTGGATCAATTGCATAAATTCGTTGCGGGTTTTGTCGCTTTTGCGGAACGCACCGCGCATCGCACTGGTCGTCATGCTGGCGTTTGCTTTTTTGACGCCGCGCATCACCATGCACATGTGTGTCCCCTCCACCACCACCGCCACCCCCTGCGGCTTTAACACTTCCTCGATAAACTCCGCAATCTGCACGGTCATCCGCTCCTGCACCTGCAACCGGCGTGCAAACATCTCCACAATGCGTGGAATCTTGCTCAAACCCACCACCTTGCCTTTGGGAATATATGCGACGTGAACTTTGCCGGAAAAAGGGAGCATGTGATGTTCGCATAAGCTGTGAAACTCAATATCCTTTACAACGACCATTTCATCGTAATCCACGCTGAACAGTGCGCCGTTGAGCATTTGGACCGGGTCGGTATGATAACCGGAAGTTAACTCTTCGTACATGCGCGCCACGCGATCCGGCGTCTTCAACAACCCTTCCCGCTCAGGATTTTCCCCAATATTTTTCAAAATCGTCCGCACCGCCCCCTCCACATTGGTTCTACGATTCTTGGCAACCGGGCCATTGGTATAAGGGGAAATCTGAAAAGATTCCTCAAGTTTCTTCACATCAATATTCATGAGTCTCTCTCCTTAGAGGTGGAATTACACTTGGCGTGTAAGATTTTTCAGGTTGCGATATAGACGGGCATTTTCTCGGAAATGTTACGGATCATAATGATACGTTAATATCTTGTTTCCGCGCGCTTTTCCCCACCCAAAATGGTCGTCGCCACCCGCACCCCTCCCAATGCCACCGCCGCCGTGGATTGCCCGGGGAAAATGCTATCGCCCACCATCCACACCCCCGGCGCGAGCCGCGGCCCCCAAGCCCGAAACAAATTCGTTTGTGGAACCCCCCCCACCCAACCCGCTTCCCGGCGTGTGAACCGTTGAAACGTGATCGGCGTGCCGGGCATGATCAGGTTCGCCGCCGCGCGCACGTGGGGAATCACCCTTTCCGCGGCGGCCAACATCCGGTCAAGGTACGCCTGCTTACGGGCGTCGTACCCCGCGCGGTCGTGTTGGTACAACGTCCACCAGGGTTCCAACGCCGTGTGCGTACTCATCGTCACCGCCCGGAATCCCTCCGGTGCCCGATTTTTCTCCCCCTCTGGCGTGAGCGACAGAAAAACAGTCCTCCCCTCCCCATATTCGGAGAGCAATTTCCCAGATTGCGCTCCTGGCTCAATCACTTGATGATGCAACGCCAACCCCTTCGGAATGGCCTCCTCCGCCACCCCTACATAAACCATAAACGCCCCCCATCCCTCCGGCGGCCCCACCAGAGTCTTCAACACACGCGGGGCCTGTTCCCCCATCAACCGGGCCAGATTCCACGGGGGCAAATTGGCAATGATCGTGTCCGCCGGAAAAACCTGGCCTTTGTTCGTCTTGACGGCGACCGGTTTGCCCCGCTCGAACACGATCTCGGTCACTTCCTGCCGGAAAATGACCTGCCCCCCATTGGCCCGCACCGCGCGGACAAGCGTATCCGCAATCGCCCCGATCCCCCCTGTGAGGTGTACCACCCCGCGCCGGGGCAAATCCAACGCGGAAGCTCCGTACAACGCGTTGGCGCGTTCACTCGTCGTTTGGGCGGAAATGAGCAACTGCCCATCCACAAACTGGCGCAAGCGTTCGGGCGCGCCCCGAAGGTGCGCCGCGACCGGGCGGAACGCATCCGCCAGCAGGGCCGGGGAAAGACGACGAACATCTGCCCCCAGCCAGCGGGTGATGTGTCCCATCAAGTGAGCAGTTTCGGTCAGGGTTTGGGGGGGCCAGGCGGGGTTGCGGAGGGCAAAATCCCACAGGGCATCGGCGGTGTGCTCCTGCCAGGCGAAAAAGCGTTCCCCTGCCGAACCAAACGCGGCGCGGTGTTCGGCGTGGCGGCGCGCATCCCCAAAACGGGGTACGGCGTCCCCCTCGGGGAGGTGGACGACCATCGCGGGGGCAGGGTCCCCCGCGGGGGTGGGGGAAATCGGCCAGTTTTCGATCCCCGTTGCGCGGGCTACGATGTCCATCGGCCCGCCCGGATAAAAGCCCCCGGCCAGCGTGGCCCCGGCATCAAACCGGTAGCCTTGATGATAAAACGTCCCGGCACAGCCGCCAGGGTAAATGTGAGCCTCGAGGACGGTAACGTCCATCCCGGCCCGGGCGAGGATCGCGGCGGTGGTCAGCCCGCCGACCCCGGCCCCGATGAGGATGATTTTTGACATGTGTGTTGTCCCGACTTCGCGCGATGGGTGTTAGGGGGCGGGGGAGAAGATCAGCCCTAGTTTTTCCGGCTTGGCGGGTTCGGGCACCCGGTCGGGGTAGGCCTGGTGAAGAATTTGAAGAAATTCGTAGGTCACGTTGGGGTTAAAGGTGTAAAACCCTTCGTAGTACCTGTCTTCTCCCGCGAGGGCGTGGATTTCGTGGGCGAGGAGCATTTTGCTGACGCCCTCGCCATAGGCGACGACAAACCAATACTCCAGCATGGGGCTGTCGGACGTGTCGATCAGGGTGGTGCGCGGAGCGCCTAAAATGGCGGCAGTCTCCGTGCCCCCCGCATCTGGCGTGCAGTAGAGCCATAGTCCTTTCGCAGTAAAACTGAGGTTCCGGTACAAGGCGCGCTGAGGGACGAGCCGGGAAAGATATTGGAAGGAGACATGCAAATCGGCGGCGTTGGGGGTGTCGTTAACGGCGGTTTCGATGATGTGGCTGATTGCGATCATCGCCTCGACGGAAAACGTGTAGCGGAAGGCTAACTTGTCGAACCGTTCCGGCTGAAGGGTGGATACGATTTTTTCAGCTTGCGGGGGAAAGGTTGGGAGCAGTTTGCTGTAAAAGGTGGCGAGGATATCCGGGGTCATTTTTTGAGCAAGTCTTTCAGAGCCGTTTCAAGGTTAGGGAATTTGAAGGTAAAGCCCAGGTCTTGTAAATGTTGAGGGACGACGCGTTGCCCGTCAAATACGACGGTGACGACTTCGCCGAAGGCGGTTTGGAGGGCAAAACGGGGAATGGGAATCAGAGAGGGGCGTCCCAATACCTTGCCGAGGGTTTTGCCAAAATCTTTGTTTTTTAGGGGTTGGGGGGCAGTCAGGTTGAAAATGCCGCTGTGTTGGTTTTCGATGATAAAGCGAATGGCTTCGACCTGGTCGTCCGGGTGAATCCACGAGTACCACTGTTGCCCATTGCCAAATGGGCCACCCGCAAACAGGTTGTAGGGGAGAATCAAGCGTTTGAGCGCGCCATCGTCGGGGGTGAGATAGATGCCGGTGCGGATAATTGCCCGGCGGACGCCTGTTTTTTCGACCGGAGCGGTGGCGGCTTCCCATTCTTTGCACAGGTTTGCCAGGTAATCGTTCCCGGCGGTGGCGGTTTCGGTGAGTTGTTCATCCCCGCGCGGGCCGTAGTAGCCAATGGCGGAGGATTGAATGACCAGTTTGGGTTTGTTGGGGACGTGGGCCACGGCCTCCGCGACGGCTTTGCCCGCGTTGAGACGACTTTCGCGAATGGCGCGTTTTCGTTCGTCTGTCCACCGCGCGGGGAAAAAGCCGGACCCTGCCAGGTTTTCTCCGGCCAGGTTAACGATAGCGTCGGCTCCGTCGGCTTCCGTGAGCCATCCTTCCGCGGTGCGCCCATCCCATTTGACGGCGCGGGCATTTTTGGGGAGGCCGGTGACTTTTGCAGGATCACGGCTGAGGACAATTACTTCTTGTCCGTATTGGGTCAGATGTCGGGTAAGTTTGCGGCCAATGGAACCACTGCCGCCAGTGATGAGGGTTTTCATCGTAGGATACCTCCGGGATAAGGAAGGCGGAACGAGGGATGCGTGGCAAACTCGTTCCGCCTTCCTCGTTATTTTTTGTAACCGTTCAGTTTAGAGAAGAAAGTTTCGAAAAAGATGGGGATGGCTTCCCCATCTTTTTCAGGGATTCGCCAGATAGATTTGAACGGTTACCCTTTTTGGGGCGTTTTCTCGCTAGTCCTGAGCAGTTATCTTTTTTTACTCACGACAAGTTTGGGAAAGAATGCCGGGGTATTCCGCATATAGCTTTCATACCCGGGCCGAATTTTCATGCTTTTTTCGAGCATGGCGACGCCCGAGACGCGCATGAGTAGGAAGGTCATCAAGAGGGGCGCGAAAATGGTCCATGCGCCGCCGGGAAGGGCAAAACAGAAGTGGCCCCACCACACGACTGAATCGCCAAAATAATTGGGGTGGCGGGTATATGCCCAAAGCCCGGTTGTCAAAAGTTTTCCCTTGTTAGCCGGGTCGGCTTTAAAACGGGCGAGTTGGTAGTCGCCCCCCGCTTCAAAAATAATTCCGATCAGCCAGAGCAAGAGTCCCAATCCATCGAAGAAGGTCCATTGGGCCGGGCCGTCCATCATCCCTGCCAGGAGGGGCATGGAGACGATCCACAGAATGATCCCTTGCAGGGCAAACACCTGTACCCAACTCCACCACCACCACCGTGCGCCGTGCTCCTCGCGCCAGGCCCGGTAGCGGAAATCTTCGGGTTTTCCATGATTGCGGCGGAAAATGTGCAGAGATAGCCGTAACCCCCAGAGGGTGACCAGGCTTGCCAAGAGCAGGTTGCGCGGGGCAAACCCTTCTGCGACTGATAGATAAAACCAGGCGGTGATCACAAAGCCTGTTCCCCAAAATATGTCTACAATTCCGGAATCTTTGATTTTCAGGCTGTAAAGCCAGAGCAAGGTCATTAGCCCCAAGATGACCCCGAGTGCACTGAAGGCGATTTCAAAATAAGTCATGGTTACTGAATTTTCGTTTTTTGCGTGTGGGTTTCGCCGGAGGGGGCTTGGATTTGAAGGGTGAGATGGCCTTCACGATCCAGTTTTAGCGAGCCGAGATTCCCGTGGTTATCTGTCAATTGTAATTCGCCATAGCCACGGATTTTCCATTGACCCAAACCGGGGGCGAGTTCGCTATGGAGAATGCCCGTCGCGTTAGCCTGGTAGAGGCCAGTTGCGTTGGTAAACTCAAAACGGGAAGGGGCGGGCATGCCCAACCCTCGAAAACCAACGGTGGTGCCTAGAATCTTTTCGCTCCCCACCAGACGTCCCCCGCCAGGGAATTGTACTTCATAAGAGAACGCGTAGTGTTGTTTTCCTTCCAACTGCTTGACGGTGACCACCGCGCCGGTCTCGGGGTCTTTTTCGGTGATGAGGGTGCCGGGGCGATCAAAGCGAGGTTGGTAGAGGGCTGGTCCCCAACTGGTCCCTGCCGCGGCGGCATAAACGCCAAATCGGGAAAGCGCCAGTTGTGGATCATCGATGCACAGGTCTTCAATATCTTCCATCAGGCGGGTTTTGTGCATCCGGCGCACAATGTAGCCGGTAATGGAAATGCCTTGCGGAGGCGTTTCATAGCGCATCCGAGGGAGGCCAGTTAAGGGAAAGGTGGAGGAAGCGAGCATTTTTCTGATTTTAGCGGGCGGCAGGCGATGGGGTTTGCCCGGCGCGGGAGGTTAATAGCCGTCGGGTTTGCCAATGGCGGTAGGTGAAGAGCATCCGCAGGGGGAGACCATCGAAGAGCAGACGGGTCAACCATCCGGCGGGGCCTGGACGGTGTTTGAGCGTGATCCGGTCTGTCAGCTTTGCCCCGCCCGCGATCGGTTCAAAGAGGTGTTCGTGTTCCCATTGGGCTAACGGCCCTTCTACCTGGACATCTTTAAACGACGTGGGGATTGGGCCAGGCATATGCCGGGCGAGCCAGCGCACAGGAATGGGGCCAAACCAGAGCCGAAACTCAATTTCGCCATCGCTGAGGGTGGTGCGGTCATCGCGGAGGACCTGCAATATGAGCGGGGGCATGGTCAACCGGCGGAGGATGTCCGGGCGGGTATGGAAGGTGTGCAGGTTTTCTACGGAGGTGGGGAGGGTAGAGACCTGGGTGAAGATTTTTGACATGGTAGGGACGTTAGTCTCCGATGCCCATCGGGGAGGGAAGGGTGATGGGCATTCCGGCGGGGAAGGGTTGGGAAGCCGGGAGGGTGATGGGTTCGGGGCGGGAAGCCCGCGGGGGGGCGTATTGGCTGTGTCCGGCCATCGCGTCAATGTCGGCGCGGTCGCGGATGATGTGGGCGACATGTCCATCGACCATTTGAATGACGGTGTCTACATATTTGACCATGCGGAGGTCGTGGGTAACCATGATGCCCGCGCGGTTTTGTTCGTGGATCAGGCTGGCGAAGGTTTCGACAACCTGGAAGGCGCGTTCGGTGTCCAGGCTGGCGGTGGGTTCGTCGGCGAGGACCACCGCGGGGTCGTGGACGAGGGCACGGGCGATGGCGACGCGTTGTTGTTGGCCGCCAGAAAGTTGCCCGGGCAGGTTATTCAGCCGTTCCCCCAGGCCCAGGCGTTCGAGCAGGTCTTGGGCGCGTTTTCGTCCTTGTTTGCCGTTTTTGCCATTGAGACGGAGCATGAGTTCTACGTTTTCGACGGCGGTCAGGTAGGGGATCAGGTTGTTGGCTTGAAAGGTGAACCCAATTTTTTCTTTGCGAAATTGGGTGCGTTCTTTGTCGGACATTTTCACCATATCGTGGCCGTCGATGAGGACTTTGCCCGCGGTGGGGGCCAGTAACCCGGCGAGGATCGCGAGAAGCGACGTTTTGCCCGATCCGCTTGGCCCGACCAGGGCGACAAATTCGCCGGGGTGAACGCCGATAGTGACCTGTTCAACGGCGGTGACGGTGAGGTTGCCGCTGGAATAAACTTTTTTGATATCGTGTGTTTCGAGTGCGAAGGTCATGGGGTAATCTCGTAGGAATTTGTAGGAATTTGAGGGAATTCAGAGGACTTTTTTTCCGATGAGGACACTCAGGTTCCAGTGATTTGTTTAGGAGTTCAAGCCCAGGGCTGTGAGTGGCTCGACGCGAAGGGCCAGGCGAATGGCGACCATGCCACCGATGGGGCCAATGAGGAACAGGGAGATGATGGCGGTCAGGATGGCGTTCCCGGTAAAGATGATGGGGATATTTGCCGGAAAACCGAGCGAGAGCAAGAGGGTGATACTGCTCCCCAGCAGGATACCGATGGCGGTCACGATCACGATTTGGAGCAGAGCGGCGGTGGCGACGATGGTGTTCGATGCCCCAATCGCTTTCAACATCCCGATTTGGGGGACTTTCTGTAAAGTTTGGATTTGGAAGAACCCGCCGATCACCAGTACGCTGATGAGCAGGGTGAACCCTTTTTGCGTGTTGAGGGTGGATTGTTGGGCGGCGTAGCCTGGGCCAGCTTCGTAGGCGGTGACTTTATCGACGGCTTCGATGCCATCGACCTGCGTTTGCAGGACGGGGATCATTTCTTCCCAGGCCTCGGGGTTTTGGAGTTTGATGGCGATGATGTTGGCGGTCAGTTCGCTTTCTACGCCGGGGTTGGCCTGCGGGCGGATGCGGTCCCAGGTTTGGTAGGGGACGAAGATCGAGGGCAGGAAGAAGTATTGTTGGCCGGTTGCGATGCCGACGATGGTTAGTTCAAAGAATTCATCTTCGGTGCCCTGGATGGTTTTGATGATGATGGTGTCCCCAAGTTCCAGGCTCATTTCGGCGGCGATGTCTTCATCGATGACCGTTTCCAGGCCGCGTTCGGTGAGCAGATCGCGTCCGAGGTACGCGGGGGCCTGGCCGGGCTTGCCGGGTTCGACGCCGATCAGGGAGACATCGAGGGGGTTTTCTAGTTCGGGGTAGACGATGGTGGCCGTGGCCAACCCGATGGGGCCGACTTCGGCAACACCGGGCACACGTTGGATGTCGTTAAGTTTCGACCACGCGATCCGGCTGGCGGTGGTGGAAAGTTCGGTGTTTTCTTGAAAGAGGAGCAATTCCCCGTCAATTTTTTCGATGAATTCTTTGTTGGCCGTCGCGAGGCCTTCGCCCAATCCGGCGATGAACAGGACGAGGACGGTGATGAGGGCGATGACCAGGCTAAAGGTCAGGTAGCGGTTGCGGTTTCGCCAGATTTCTTTTATGGTCAGGTAAAGAGCCATGTTTCACTCCACAGGCGCGTTGAATGAAGGTCAAAGAAGACGCGCCAATTTGTATCAAAGAGATGGATTGCGGATCGCCAACATGCGTTCGATTTGTTGAACTGCTTCGTCGGCGTGTGGCCCTAAGAAGGTGCCGGGGACTTTGTTGGTGAGGGATGGATTGAGGAGAAAGGCCTGTCCACCTAAACCAATGATGGGTTTGGGGTCGGGGAGTTCCTCGAGCACCTCTGCAAACGGGATGAGGGCTTCGGCGGATTCTTTGCGAGTGGCCGAAAAGAGGACCATTTGGGGTTTGAGTTGGATGAGAACCTCGGAGAGACGATCCAGACTGAGGTTTGCGCCCAGGTAGGTGACGTTCCACCCGCGCAGGCGGAGGATGGTCACGAGGATTAAGATACCGAGTTCGTGCCATTCGTGGGGGGCACAGGCGGCCACGATGCTTCCCTGTTTGGCAATATCGTTGGTGGCTTCGAGGGCGTGCATCAGGTGGAGGCGGCAGTGGTGGGTGGCAAAATGTTCGGTGGCGACGCTGATGTTGCCACGATGCCAACGGTCGCCCACTTCTACCATGGTTGGAGCGATAATTTCGAGCAAAATGGTTTCCAATGGGTACATGCTAAAGGAGGTTCGCATGATCCGGTTGGCTTTTTCTTCGTCCAGTTCGACTAAGGCTTTTACCAGGGCCGGTTGCACCTGTTCGATGCTTTGGTGGGGTGGGTCTAAAATCGTTTGGTCGTTAATCTGGTGGGCAAGCGGGTTTTCGCCGGTTTCCATCAGGCCGCTCAGTAATTTAATGGCTTGTCCAATCGAAAGGCCACTTTCCGTTTGTAATTTTAGCCAATTGAGGGAGGCGATGTCGTGTTCGGAATAGAGCCGGTAGCCGGTGTCGGTGCGTTGGGGTACCGGGAAGTTGTATCTACGTTCCCAGGCACGCAAGGTAACGGGGGCAATGCCGGTTTTTTCCGAAACGGACTTGATGTTGTGGATGGGTTTTTTAGAAATTTCGACGGCCATGCTTACCTGTGTCTTTCATGAATTAACATTGTTTTTTAAGATGTCGAAATTGTACATTAATTGTACAATCTTGTCAATACTTTGTATAGTATTGGGTGGGCCTTTCTCAAAGTCCAGGCACGACCCACTTTGGCGGGGATGTAGGCCAAAATTCTAAACAATATCCTGCTCGATTGAATAAAGAGTCGGGTTTCCGTCCCGTTTATCTGCGTAGAACCAAAGAGGCTTTTACACGCACCTTTCGGGTGAAACAGGGTTAAATAGGTTTAAATGCCATCCTCAGGACCCTATCAGGATTTTGACATGCTCCAAATGACTACCCATCCTTTTTTTGCCGCCCTCATTTTTTCGTTGTTGGGCTATCTCTCTGGCTCACTCCCTTTTGCGGTGTGGATTACTCGCGCGGTAAAAGGCGTGGATGTGCGCAAAACTGGTTCCAAACACGCGACAACGACCAACACCATTCGTCAAGCCGGGTTTGGACCGGGGGTGATCGTGGGGATTCTTGATATTACCAAAGGATTCCTGCCCGTTTATTTCGCCACTCAGGCCGGGTTACCCGCGTGGGGCATCGGGCTGACCGCCGCCGCCGCCGTGGCCGGGCATTGCTGGCCCTTGTTTGCCGGGTTCCACGGGGGGATGGGCCTGGCGACAACCGGGGGCGCTTTGCTGGCCGTGAACTGGTTGGCGTTTTTGGTCGGTTTGGCAGTGTTGATTGCGCTTACCCTTGGGTTGAAACATGGGGCACGGGCGAGTGTGATCACCGGCGTTTTGCTCGCTCCGCTCTATTTTGTGATGGGCCTGCGCGGGCCGGTGCTTTGGATGGGGGCTTTTGCCGGTTTGATCATCGCGATTCGGTTCGCGATTGATTGGCGGCGAGAGTACAAGGAGTTATGGTTGGATCGATCTCAGACTGGTTGATTTTTTGGAATTATGGTATTCTTTTTGCTATCTCTAATGTCATGTGTGGAAAGTGAGAATGCAAAAATCAAAAATTCTTCTTTATCTCTTGGGTGGGTTTCTGTTTCTGACAGGATTTTTTCAGACCTCCCCTCAAATTAATGATAATTCGCTTGAAATCAATTTCCCAGAGGGATTGATCTTCCATTTGGATGTCAGCCACACCGCCTCTATCGAGCGTATCACGCTGATTTATGGGACGGATGGCCGGACTTGCCAGACTTCTACCGCGCGGCAGGACATGGAATTTGACCCCTCGCCTCAGGTAACTACTTCCTGGGAATGGGAATTTAAACGAAGCGGAACCCTGCCCCCCGGTGTAGAAATCACCTGGCACTGGGAAATTGAAGACACGGAGGGCAATATTCTGACGACTACCCCGGAAACCGTCGTTATCCAGGACCTTCGTAGAGATTGGAAAATCATAGACCGTGATCAGGTGGTGGTTCAGTGGTATGTCGGCTCCAATGATTTTGGGGAGGCGTTGCACACCATTGCCCTCGACAGCTTGGCTCGGTTAGAGCGCCAGATGGGTGTTCGTCCTTTGGATGGCATTTATCTGACCATCTATCCTACTTCGGAAGAGGTGAAAGAGGCCGTTTACTTTTCGCCGGAATGGACGGGCGGGTTGGCCTTTCCTGAATACGATGCCTCGATCATGGGCGTTGGCCCAGACGAACTGGTTTGGGCCGGGCAGGTGATCCCGCACGAACTCACCCACCTGATCGTTGGTGCGTTGACCTTCAATTGTAAAGCGGTTTCCCTACCGACCTGGCTCGACGAAGGACTGGCGGAACTGGTGGAAGGTTCGGTGGGGCCCCTTGAACGCGGGGAGATTGAGCAAGCCCTCGAAGAAGAAAATCTCCCGCGGTTAACGAGTCTCGAAAATGGCTTTTCGGCTTATGGGAATGATGCTCGTCTCTCTTATTGGCAGAGTTACTTTGTCGTTCAATTTCTGATTGATGAATACGGCCCCGAAAAAATGGCGGAATTGTTAGCAACCATGCAATCTGGTGAATCCATTAACCCGGCGCTAGAATTGGTTTATGGAATAGATACGAATCGCCTGGACCAGGCATGGCGCGCCTCCTGGGGCTTTGACTTCACGATCATTGAACCGCAAGCGACGGAAAACGCCGTTACACCCACCCCCGTCCCCACCCTTTCCTTGCTCAATCCTTTGTTCCCCACAGCCACTGAAACAGCTACCCTACCGGAAGCAACCGCCACGCCCACTTCCGCCCCGCCGACCGCCACGTCTGTCCCCGCTCCTGCCACCGAAGAGGCTCCTTCCCCTGAGCCTGTGTCCCCTCCTGTCGAAAAGCAATCGGGATCACTTCCGGTACTGTTGCTTTCTGCGGCAGGCATCATCGCCCTCCTTGTTTTAG
>JABWBV010000739.1 GCA_013359445.1 Anaerolineales bacterium
AAATGGACGGTAAACGTACTCCCTTTTCCGGGGCTACTTTCGAGGAGAATGATGCCGTCCATCATTTGAATGAGTTGGTTGGAGATGGAAAGCCCCAGCCCCGTGCCGGTATGCCGACGCGTCGGGGAACCGTCCACCTGACGAAAAGGTTCAAAAATGCGTTCCTGGTCCTCAAACGGAATACCAGGGCCGGTATCGGATACCTGGAGATACCATTCATCCGAGTCGAGTAACCCAACCCGGAGCGAGACCTGTCCAGTGTCGGTAAATTTGATGGCGTTGCCGAGCAGGTTGGTAATCACTTGTTGCAGGCGGGTCAAATCGCCACACAACAAATCAGGCATCATGGGTTCGATGCGTACCTGGAAATCCAGACCTTTTTCCTCGGCAAGAATGCGGACGCGGCCATCCACTTCATGTACCATCTGGTGAATATCAAACGGAGAAGGCAGGATTTTGAGCTTGCCGCTTTCCAGTTGAGCCTGATCCAGAAGGCTGTTCACTAAATTGTTCAGATATTTGGTGCTCCCGATAACAAGTTCCGCGGCGTGCTTTTGGTCCTCGTTGAGCAGACCATATGACCCGAATTGGAGCAACTGGCTGTATCCCAAAATAGCCCCTAAAGGCGTGCGTAACTCATGGCTAACCTTCGCCAGAAGCTCACTTTTAAACTGGTTCGCGCGCAGGGCCTGATCACGCGTAGCGGATAACTCCTGGGCATTTCGCTTCCGAACCAGGTAGGTATAAATCATTTGGGCAACGGTTTGAAGCAGGCGGACATCGTGCTCGTCCCACACCCGTTGGTCGGTATGTTCGCTGAAACCGATCACCCCTTCCCAGGCACCGGGTTCGCCATACGGAAGCAATAAAATGGACGCAATCCCCGCCTGCTCAAAAAGCTGGCGATAACGTAGCTCCAATTCGTCCATCCGCCCGGTCACCGCATTCCCCAACCAGAGTTCGTTCGCCCACCGCCCCAACAACCGGTGCGGGAGGATGTTGAGCACATCGGGAAAAGGGGGCGTTTCAGGCGCATGAGCCTGATATTGCAGGCTGAGGGCCGGCCCAATATTTTCCACATCCACATTTTCGGCCAGAAAAACCCGGCTGACTTCTGCCGCTTGCCGGAGGTGTTGGAGCGTCTCCGGGATCGCCCCCTCGTGGTCAGTGACCTGGAGCAGGGTGTTGGCACACAGCACGACGGCTTGCTCATACTCCAGCCGCGTTTCCAGTTCTTCAGTACGCGCGGCCACCCGTTGTTCCAGATGGCGATTGATCTCGCGTAGTTGCGTTTGCAGGTTGGCGAGCAACATGGATTGGGCCAGGATCAACGTATACACATCGAGCAGGCGATAGGTTTTGTTTTTAAAACGCAAAAGGATCGGCTCGTACACCAAATCCGCAGGACGGCTTAACGCGAGGGCGACGGTATCCCCAATCGAGTGGTCTGCGGGGACGATGGTTGGCGGAATTCCGGCCAGTTCCAGCATGGTGCCTATCGGGCGGTTCATGTACAGCGCGACGCCGTACCGCCGCCCCAGAATTTCATAGAACTTTCGCCGTGAGATCACATCAATGGTCCCCGTTTCACACTGAATGATGACGCCGGGCAAAGAGGAGGTGTGGCGCAGGGTCTTGTCAATGCTGATGGTCAGGGTCGTCGGGGTTACGATGAAGGCGTGCGTAGGTAATTCCCCCACCATTGTGGCTTCATTCACCCGTAGAAGTTTGGGAATGGAAGCGGAAATTTCCCCGGAATCTTCGTCTTCTTGTGAAAGGATGAATGGAGTGGTTAGCATCAATTTACCGCGTCAAGATAGGGCATAAACATCCTCCTGAAATTCTAACGAATGTCCCAAAAGGCAGTGTAATCGTCTGGTAAACCCCTTGTTAATAACTGGTCAATAAAAAAGGGTGGGTGGGAGGTACCTCCCACCCACCCTTTTTTATTGAGTTCAACCCATATTAAAGATTACGGACTTCCTGCTCAAATTGAAGTAAGTCGGCGCGTTCTTTTTCGATATGTTTTGCCAGGGTGGGCACTTCCCCGCGAACTTCTTTGGGGTCTGCCGATTGCAAGCGGATGACATCGGTGAACAGATTGGCCATCTCGTTGGTGATGGTGGTCAATTGCGCTTCGGCGCGGTCCAGTTCTTTCGCCAACCCCGCGAGGCTGGCTTTGCGCTTTTGCAGGGCGGCGAGGGATTCTTCATACTCCCGGCGGACATCGGCATCGGTGGTGTTTTGCACGCGGTATTCCATCTCGGCGATTTTGTCGGTCAGGTTGCCCGTGCGTTGGGTCACGATCCGATGGTTTTCCAACACGGTCATACGCTGGCAAAAGCGATAGACATCGTCCACCAGTTTGGCCGTCGCGGTTTGAACGGGTTCCAGCGCAGACTGTTGGGCGGGTTTGGCTTCCTTGATCGTGCGGTAGATGTTCAACTGCCCCCCTTCCACCCGGTCAAAGTAGGGCTGAAAGCGTTGGGCCAGCGGCTGACGGGCCTCCACCTGTTGTTGCAGGCGAAAAGCCGGATCGCGGGAGACCAGCACCAACATCACCCCCCACAGCAATAATCCGATGGGGAAGAGCCACCACGCCGAACACAGCCCGGCGGCAAAGGTCAGAGCCAGCATGGCCAGGTTGATGAAACGGCCGAGCGCGGCGTTGCGCGGCTCATTGATCTGGCCTTGTTGCGCGTCGATGCCCAGTTGGCGGGCGACGGGTCCGTTGATCCAGCAATACGGTGTCCACGCATGGGTGCTG
>JABWBV010000111.1 GCA_013359445.1 Anaerolineales bacterium
AGCCTCTTTTGGGTTCCCACTCCGTTAATCCCGGTAGAACTCAAAAGTCCTACGGAGATTAGGTAAGGAATTGTCTGGTTTGAACCGTCTTAACCTTACGTCACTTTTTCAAAAAAGACCATTTGAACCCCACCTGAAAAAAATCCGTACTATTTCAATAAGCTAATATTTTCATAACTCGTGCGCTTTTAAGGTTGCACAATTGTTAGAAAACGTGTATTCTGGATCAAATTCTCACTAGGACTGATCACTTTGAAAATTCCATCTAAACGCATTTCAGCTAGGGGTATTCATAATGCGCACCCATCTGATTTGAGGTTTTCAATATGAATATCAACGACGATCTCATGCCCGAGGAAGACGAAGAGGAATATGGCCCTCTAGCCCGCTTGCTTGAGTTAGGCCGCCAAAAATCCTTCGTCACCATCGATGACATACTCCTGTTCTACCCAGATGCAGAACAAGATGTAGACCAGCTCGAAGAAGTCTTTGCGGCCCTCATGGCCGCGGGTATCCCTTACGTGGAAGATGCCAGCCAAATTGAACCCAATGAAGAGGAACTCGCTGACGAAGAAGACGACGACAATCGCCAGCTAAGTACCATCGATGATAACTACCTCTCCCACATCGATACCGACGACATGATCGGCCTCTACCTCAAAGAGGTGGGCCGCGTTCCCCTCCTCACCGCTCCCGAAGAAGTGGACCTCGCCCAACGGATCGAACGGGGTCGGATGGCGCGCGAGGAACTGGCCCGCGGCAATGTCCCCGTTCATCGCCGTATGGAACTGCGCCGTCTCGTAGAAGATGGCTGGGCCGCGCGGGAACACCTCATCACCGCCAACTCCCGTCTGGTCATCAGCGTTGCCAAAAAATATATGGGACGCGGCGTTCCCTTCCTCGATCTGATTCAGGAAGGCAACATCGGCCTCATTCGGGCCGCAAAAAAGTTCGACTACCGCCGCGGCCACAAATTCAGCACCTACGCCACCTGGTGGATTCGTCAGGCCGTCACCCGCGCCATCGCCGACCAGGGCCGCACGATCCGGGTTCCCGTCCATATGGGCGACCAGATCAACAAACTTCTGCGAATTCAACACCAAATTACGCAACGATTGGGGCGCGACCCATCGGTCGAAGAACTCGCCGCCGCACTGGATGTCCCCGCCAAAAAAGTGGAAAACATGATCCAGGTTGCGCGCCGCCCCCTCTCCCTCGAAACCCCGACCGATGACGAAGATGACTCCGTCCTCGCCGATTTCATCGAAGACCAAGATGCCTCCGCCCCCGACGACTCGGCCACCTTCAACCTTCTGCGGGAGCATCTGGATGAAGTCATGCACAACCTCCCCCCGCGCGAGGTGCGTATCCTTCAACTCCGTTATGGTCTCCTCGATGGACAAGCCTACACCCTCGAAGAAGTAGGCCGCAAAATGGGCGTCACCCGCGAGCGGGTTCGCCAGATCGAAGCCCAGGCCCTCAGCCGCCTCCGCCACCCCTCCATCCGCCGCAAACTGCGCGAATATCTCGGATAATATTTCCGAACATCACCGCTCAGGTTGAGCATGAAAACTTCCCCAAAAAAAGGGTGAAAGGGGCAAGTACATCTCCCTTTCACCCTTTTTTTGGGGCTAATCCTCTGGCTGAGTAGTGACTTCCGAACTTTCTAAAAGCCCCTCCCTCAAGGGGCTTTTTTGTTCGCCCATGCGGTAAAATGCCCCAATCGTCTTTCATGAACCCGTGAGGCGTTGATCCCCATGTTGCCTAAACTACCCGCTTTCCCCTCCTCCCCTCAAAACCTCCGAAAACTGGCCCTTTGGGGGCTGATCTTTACGATCCTGACCATCTTTTTTTACCTCCTCCCTCCCTCCATTGATTTTGCAGGCTTCTACCGCGCCGCCCACGTCCCCCTCAAACCGTATTCCCTCCCCGATTTTGCCGTTCACAACCCGCCCTGGTTTCTCATCCCCCTGTTCCCACTCACCATCCTGCCCGAAACCATCGGGCGCACCCTCAACAACTTACTCAATGTGCTGGCTGTCGTTCTCCTGGTCCGGCACCTAAAAGGGAATGCGTTGGCGATGTGCGCCGCACTCTGTTCCCCCTCCCTATTGGCGACCAGCATCGTCAGCAACATCGAATGGATGCCCATTCTCGGCGCGCTCATCCCCGGCGCGTGGGGCGTGCCCTGGCTGGTCATCAAACCTCAAGTCACTTTTTTGCTCATTCCGCTTTATTGGCGTCGTGCCCAATGGAAACTGACCTACTTCCTCCCCCTGGCCCTATTCGTCGTCGCCTCGTTCATCATTTGGGGGTTGTGGCCGCTCGAACTCCGTTCTCTGCCGGATGATTTTCAACGTTGGAATGTCTCGCTCTGGCCGTGGTCGCTCCCCATCGGTTTGTTTGCCCTTTGGAAAGCGTGGAAAAGCACCAACCCCGCCGACGAATTACGCTGGGGCCTCACTGCGTCCATTCTGATCGCCCCCTACTTTGCTTGGGGATCGCTCACTGCCAGCATTGCCGCGTGGGCCACCAAATATCCCCGCCTCATTGCCACCCTGCTTATCGTTTTTTGGACCTTGCTTTTGATCGGGTTCGTCGTCTTTCGGTGAGGGTTATTCGTTCCGCTCAAAAATCAACATCCCCTCGCTATCGTAAATATCTGTCGGGATTTTTTCCCGCAAATGATACGCCTCCACAAAGCGCGGGTCTTTAAATAACCCCTCGCGCCCATACACTTCCAACAACACAATGAAATCGGGCAGTTCGTCCAGAATTAAGTCGGGGGCCACAGCGTAAATGTTGGCGTGCATCTCCGAAGGAACGGGATAATAGGGAATGGCTTCCGGGGAATTTAACCCCAACGTGTCCAGAATCCGTGCAGAGGTGAAATACCCCAGCACCCCCACATCCCCGGCCGCAAGGGTGGGCGGGACCCCGCGGGTCGCCGTTGCCGCGCGGATGTCTGCCTCCAGCGTGTCCGCCGCTTGCCGGTAAAACAGTTCGAGCTGGTACCACGCCATTTCCGGGGCGGGCCGCGTGACGCCATGATCGGGGCGCAGTTGCCAGTCGCGGGAGGCTAAAAAGGTGGGGAGCAGGATGATGAAAAAGGTCAGCGCCGTTTGTTTGGGCAGGCTTTTTTGTCCGGGATATTTCACCAGGGTGGAGAGAAGCTGATCCGCGCCGAGCAGGATGATCAAAATATATGCGGGCAACGGCGGTGTGAGGTACCACCGGAAGATCAACGGGTTGGCCAGGGCAAAGACGGTAAAATACAGCCAGGGGTACATAAGCCACGCCCAAACCCGGTGCGAAGCCTTCAGCGCCGCCCGCGCCCCAAGGAGAAACAGGAACGGGTACAACACTATTCCCACCACGATGCCCGGCACGCCAAAGGTCAGGTTATCCATGAAGGGGGTAGCATAATGTTGGAGCAGGCGGACGAGCGCGGTCATGGGTTCGAGTTCGTAGGCCACACTTTTGGCGGCAATGGAATGGGGGATGGGACTGCCGTAAACCACCCACGCATACGAGAACCAGGCCCCTGTGGGCACGAGGGCGGCGAGCAATTCTTTAATCGTTAGGGCTGAATTGCCGGGGATGAATTTTGAATGGGGGAGAAATTTTTTCAAGAAACCGGAAGACATCACCCGGTCGAAGGCCAATGGGCCGAGCAGGATCAGCGCGTCGGGGCGGGTGAGGAGGCTGAGGGCGGCGAGGAAGGCGGTGAGGGTGTGTTTCCCGCTCAGGTGGCAGGTTATGGCTCCGGTCAGAAGGAGGACGTACAGACTGGTTTCCAGGCCCCCGATGGCGAAGGTGACGGAAAATGGTAGGATTGCCCACACGATCGCGGCGCTCATCCCCGCGCGGGCCGAGCCGAGGCGTTCCCCCAGTTTGAGGAGGAGCAGGCAGGTGAGGGCGTCGAAGATTGCGTTTGCTCCCATCGCCAGGATCGGGAACGGGGCATGTTCTCCCCCGGTCAACAGGCCGAGGCCTGCCATCAAGCCGGCATAGAGCGGGGTGGTGGTCCCCAGAACTTGTTCGCCTGGGTTGTATACCATGCCATCTCCGGCTAAAATGTGGCGCGTATATCGAAAGGTGATGTAGGAATCGTCAATCGTGCGCGGGCCGGGGAGGAGGCGGGCGGTGAGGGTGAGGAGGACGATGAGGAGGGGGATGAAACGGCGCATGGGTTGGAGATTCTGCGAATCTGCGATTCGGCGATATTGTGAGTTGGTGAATTGTGTGTGCAATTTTCCAATCATCAGAATTGTACCTACTCACCAGGAGTAGGTAGTTCCGAAAAAAAGGATGGAAGGGGGGATGTACATCCCCCCTTCCATCCTTTTTTTCGGATTTTACCTCTTTGAGCGTGAGTAATTACTCAGGATTTATCTCGATTATAAGGTTGAATGAACGAACGAGTAAAGGAAAGTTTTTGGGTGCGTTGGGGCGTGGTGCTGGCGTTGGGGGCGGCGGCAGTTTTGAAGGCGTTTCTGCTTGGGGCGGAGAGGGTGCCTTTTAACGCGGATGAGGCGATTGTGGCGCTGATGGCGCGGCATATTTTGCAGGGGGCGCGTCCGTTGTTTTTTTATGGGCAGGCGTATTTGGGCAGTCTGGACGCGTGGTTGCTTGCGGGGGGATTTGCGATTTTTGGGCAGAAGGTTTGGGTGATCCGGTTGGTGCAGGGCTTGCTTTATCTTGGCACGATTTGGACGACGGCCAAAGTGGGGGAGAAAATCTTTTCGCGCCGGGTGGGCATTTTGGCGGCGTGGTTGTTGGCAATTCCGGCGGTGAATGTGACGCTGTACACGACGGCGACGTTGGGGGGGTATGGGGAGGCGTTGTTGATCGGGAATCTGGTTTTGCTGTTGGTGTTAGGCATGGTGGATGTCGGTCGGATTGCCAATCTGGCTTCCTGGTTTGGGTTTGGTTGGTTGGTTGGTTTTGGGCTGTGGGTTTTTGGGTTGACGCTGATTTTTAGTGTCCCGGCGGGGTTGTTTTTGCTCTGGCATTTGAGCGCTCTTCGACTCCGCAAAGCCTCTACTCAGGGGCCACAACAGATTTCTACATGGCTTAAACCAATTCTTGGGGCTGGAATCGGATTTTTATTGGGGGCGTTTCCCTACTGGCTGGGGGCGTTTCAGTTGGGTGGGGATCGGGTGGTGGCGGAGTTAGGGGGGAGTGCCATTGCGGGGGTTGCGGGAGGTGGGTGGCTTGAGCAAGTTGGACAGCATGTCGTTAGTTTGATTTTGTTGGGCACGTCGGTGATTTTCGGCATTCGTCCGCCGTGGGAGGTGCGCTGGCTGGGCCTGCCGTTTGTTCCGTTTATTTTGATGTTTTGGGGGTGGGTGCTCGTTGGTATTTTTCGGATGCGGAAGACGGCGGAGCAGGGGTTGTTGATCGGGGTGATGCTTATGCTGGTGGCGGGGTTTGTGCTGACCCCGTTTGGGGCGGACCCGTCCGGGCGGTATTTTTTGCCCCTCGCGGTTCCGTTGGCGTTGTTTGGGGCGGCGGCGGTGATGGGGATCAAGAACCCGCGCGGGCGGTGGGCGTTGATCTTGCTCGTGTTGGGCTATCACCTGATTGGAACGGTGCAGGCTGTGAGTAAGAATCCGCCCGGAATCACCACGCAGTTCGACGCGGTGACGTGGTTGGACAAAAGCTACGATGACGAGTTGATCGCTTTTTTGCAGGAACACGGGGAGACGCGCGGGTACACGAATTATTGGGTGGCGTATCCCCTGGCGTTTTTGTCAAATGAGGCATTGATTTTTGTGCCGGAGTTGCCCTATCATTTAGATTTTCGACACACGACGCGGGACAATCGGTACGCGCCGTATAACGATCTTGTGGAACAGGCCGAACGTGTGGCGTATATCACGACACCTACGACAAACCCTTATCCCCTCGATGACCGTTTGCGTGCGGGTTTTGCGGATTTGGGCGTTTCGTGGGACGAAACCGAGATTGGGAACTATCATGTGTTTTATAATCTGTCCCGTCCCGTGCGGCCTGCTGAACTTGATTTGATGCCGTAGATGAGTTGGCAAGTGAGCAAGTCGGCAAGTTAACCAATCAACCAATCACCCAACCAACCAATTCCCCCCATGTCCACCTCTCGCCTTGTCACCTGGATTACTTTTCTCGCTGTGTTTGCGATGGCCGCGCGGGTTTCGATGGATTCTGATACGTGGTGGCATTTGCGCGTGGGGCAGTGGATGATCGAAAACCGGGCGCTGATGACGGGGGATGTGTTTTCGTACACACGCGCCGGGGCGGAGTGGTTGTATCCCCGGTTGGTGGTGCAGGTGCCAATGGCTTGGATTTACCAGACGTTTGGCCCCGGTGGGTTGAACGTGTGGACGGCGGGCATGGTGACGCTGGCGTTTGCGTTTATTTGGAAAGCGATGGAAGGCGGGCCGTTTACGAAGGCGTTTATCACTGTGTTGGGGGTGGTGGTGTCTGGGGTTTATTGGGGCGCGCGCCCGTACATGGTGTCTTTTGTGTTGGGGGCGGTGTTTTTATGGATTTTGGAAGACTTCCGGGCAAGGCGTAAAGATCGTTTGTGGCTGTTGCCGATTTTGATGGTCGTTTGGGCAAACGCGCATGGTGGGTTTGCGGTGTGGTTTATGTTGGGGGGGATGTATGGGGTGGCGCAGTTGAAAGTTGAAGGGGCCAGGTTGGTGACTCACTTACGCGAAAAAAATAAACTTTCAACGTTCAAACTTGACCCTTCCACCCAAAAACTCATCCTCATCGGCCTGCTTCTCCCCCTCGCGGTGTGCCTGAACCCTGCCGGGTCGCGCTTTTTGCTGTATCCGTTCCAAACCGTCAAAATTGAATCCCTGCAAGATTTTATCAACGAGTGGCAATCGCCGAATTTTCACGAGAGCGGGGTTCAGCCATTTCTCTGGTTGCTGTTTTTGACGTTGGGGGCTGTTGGGGCCTCGCGGAAGGACTTGAGCCTGGTGGATTTTTTGCTGGTGAGCGTGTTTGCGTATATGGGCTTACTCGCCGGGCGGAATGTGGCGCTGTTTGGGTTGTTTGCCCCGGTCGTGTTGGCGCGCCACGCGGGGCCGGTGCTCGAACGGGTGCGGGAAACAGTGGGGGTGCGTGCCCCCCGCCTGGACCGGGTGCGGTCGCCCCTGCAAGGGTGGGTCAACCGGATATTGTTGGGGGTGGTTTTGCTGGCGGTGCTGGCAAAAGTCAGCCTGGTGGTTCCCGAAGCGATCAACGTTGAGGCTTACGGGCGCGGGCTTCCCCTGGACGCGGTGACATTTTTGAAAGAGACGCACCCGCCGGGTCGGTTGTTCAACTCGTATAACTGGGGTGGATATTTGCAGTGGGTCTTGCCGGAGTATCCGTTGTTTGTGGACGGGCGAACGGATTTGTACGATGATGAGATTATCGGACAGTTTTTTCAGGTGGTGTGGGCGGAAGAAGGGTGGGAGGATGTGTTGGATCAGTGGGAGGTGAACCTGGTTTTTCTGGAAAAGGATGTGCCCGTGGTGTCCAAACTGGCCGACGCGGGTTGGACGCAGGTGTATGCGGATGATCAGGCGGTTATTTTTGCGAGGGAACCGTGAGCACCGCGCGCCTCGTAACGTGGATTACGTTGTTGGGCGTGTTTGCGATGGCCGCGCGGGTGTCGCTGGACACTGATACGTGGTGGCATTTGCGCGCGGGGGCGTGGATGATGGAACACCGGGAGATTTTGCAAGCCGATCCATTTTCGTACACCCGGCAGGGCGCGGAATGGCAATACCCCGGCTGGATTGTGCAAATCCCGATGGCGTGGCTGTTCCAAACCTTTGGCCCGGGCGGGTTGAACGTTTGGACCGCGAGCATGGTGACGTTGGCGTTTGTCTTTGTCTGGCGGACGCTGGAGGGCGGGCCATTTTTGAAGGCGTTTGTGGTGGTGTTGGGGGCGACCGTGACCGGGGTGTATTGGAGCGCGCGCCCGTATATCGTTTCGTTTGTGTTGGCCGCGGTGTTTTTGTGGGTGTTGGAAGACTTCCGAAGGTTGGCTTCTCAAAGTGGAAAAAAGGATCGGTTGTGGCTGTTGCCCGTTTTGATGATCTTGTGGGCCAACAGTCATGGCGCGTTTGTGGTGGGTTTTATGTTAGGGGGGATTTATGGCATGGAGCGGTTGGCGGTTGAAGGCTTCCGGTTGGCGGCGCACCTGCGCGATAAAAATAAACGTTCAACGTTCAACCTTGAAACTTCGACGAAACGCCTCGCCCTCATTGGCCTCCTCCTGGTTTTTGCCGTGTGTCTCAACCCCTCCGGGCCGGTGATGTTAGGGTATGCGTTCAAAACGGTTTCGATTGAGTCGTTGCAAGATTACATTCAGGAGTGGCAGTCGCCGAATTTTCACAATGTGCAATTTCAGCCGTTTGCGTGGATGCTATTGTTGATTTTTGGCGCGGTGGGGACGGCGCGACAGGGCATGAAACTGGTCGATTTTTTGCTGGTGTGTGTGTTTGCTTATTTGGGATTTATCGCCGCGCGGAATGTGGCGTTGTTTGGGTTGGTGGGGACGGTGGTGCTGGCGCGGTATGCAGGGCCGGGGCTGGAGCGGGCCAGGGAGGCGTGGGGCGTTCGGTTCCCCGCGCGGTTGGATCGGGTGCGTTCGCCCTTGCAGGGGTGGGTCAACCGGGCGCTGGTGGGGGTGGTGCTTCTGATGGTGCTTCTCAAAACGCTCACGGTTTTACCTGCCTCAGAAAATGATCGGGTGCTGAAAGGCTTTTTGCCTTTGGATGCCGTGGCCTTTTTAAAGGAAAATCAACCCGAAGGACGGTTGTTTAACTCGTATAATTGGGGCGCGTATGTGCTCTGGGCTTTGCCCACGTATCCGGTGTTTGTCGATGGCCGGACAGATTTATACAATGATGAGATTATTTCCCAATGGTTTCAAATTTTCCGGGCTGAGGCCGGATGGCAGGAGACACTTGCCCGATGGGAGATCAACGTGATTCTGTTGGAACAGGGTGCGCCTGTGTTGACGCACCTGGAGGGGGAGGGGTGGCAGAAAATTTACGAGGATGACTTGGCGGTCGTATATGCGAAAAAGTAATTCAGCGAGTTGGTTACCTTTTTTATTGTTTGGGGTTTTGCTTGTGGTCGGGATTGGGTTGACGATTTTTAACTACCGTTTTGCCGTGCAAAACCCCGGCGGAAACGATTTTTTGGCCCGGTGGATGGGCGCGCGGTTTTGGCTGAAAGAGGGCATCAGCCCGTATGACGAACAGGTCAGCCTCGCCACCCAACAGATGATCTACGGGCATCCCGCCGACCCCGCCCAGGGCGAAGACATCAATCACTTTGTCTACCCCTTGTATTCGATGCTTTTTTTCGCCCCGTTTGGGCTGTTTGATTTTCCCGTGGCGCGGGCCCTTTGGATGACCGGGTTGGAAATTAGCACGGTGCTATTGGTGTTTGTGAGCCTGCAGTTGGTGGGGTGGCGTACTTCGATTTTCAAAACCGTTGCGTTAGTCTTGTTTGCCATGCTTTGGTATCACGGCGTGCGGACGTTGATTTTGGGGCAGTTTGCGGGCATCAACGCGCTTCTGATCGCCCTGGCTTTGTTGTTTATCCAGCAAAAACAGGATGTGCCTGCGGGCATTTTGCTGGCACTTTCCACCAGTAAGCCGCAAATGGCCGTGCTTCTCGTGCCGTTTACCCTGCTGTGGGCGTTTTCCAACGACCGGCGCGGGATTATCGGCGGGTTGCTGATCACGTTAGGGGTGCTGATGCTCGCCTCGTTTGCCCTCGTGCCAGACTGGTTTATCGCGATGATTCGGCAGATCACCGAATACCCCAGCTACACTGCCTACACAAATATCGACTCCCCCCTTTCGTACCTCGCCGACCTCATGCCCGGCATTCGGAGCACGCTCAACAGCCTCTTGCACGTATTGGCCGGGTTGTACCTGCTCATCGAATGGGGGCTGGCCTGGCGCAAAGACCAACGCCATTTCTTGTGGACGGCGGCCATGACGATGGTCGTCACTAACCTGATCGCCTACCGCACCGCCACCACCAACTACATGATGCTCCTCCCCGTCCTGTTTCTCATCTTCCGTGTGTGGGAATACCGCTGGAAAGGGTTGGGGGTGGGGGCAGTCTGGTTTAACCTGCTCCTCTTTTTGATCGGCTTATGGGCGTTGTTCCTTGTCACCGTTCAGGGCAACCAGGAAGCCCCCATCATGTTCATCCCCCTGCCGTTTTTCTGTCTCATTGGCCTGTGGTGGGTGCGCTGGTGGGCCATGCGCCCCGACCGTCTTTTATTCGACGAACTGGCCGCGCGCTTGGGATAATATGCGAAACCGCGTGCTTTTTGTTTTTGCCGCAATTCTCTGGTTGGCCGCCGTCACGGGGTCGTATTACCTCACGCATAAACCCTTCAATTTAGACCTTGCCCGAAATGTGGCCCTGGCGGGATGGCGACTTCTGATCGCAGGCGCGATCCTGTCCGTCAGCGGCGGGCTGGGGGGGCGGGTGCTTCCCGGCCCACGCGGGGGGGCGTTGTTTGAGCGTGTCGCGCACGCCGCTGTGGGGCTGGGGCTGTTGGGGACGGGCCTCTGGTTGGTGGGGTGGGGGTTTGGGGTGCGTGTGTGGTTTTTCGCGGGGTTGTTGGTCGGTTTGCTCCTCTTCTTGCGCCGGGATGTGATCGAGTGGCTGAAAAGCTGGCGCGCCCTCTCGGCAGTGTGGCAGGCAGGTGGACGCCTGGGGCAGATCATCGCGGGGGGGACGGCGCTCCTGTTGGGGTGGGCCTTGTTTACCGCGCTCGCCCCGCCGCTCAAATTTGATGCGCTCGTTTATCATCTCGTTTTTCCCCAAACTTATTTGGCCGCTGGCCGCATTGAATACCAAACCAGCATTTTTTGGGGGATGCCGCAACTGATGGAAATGCTCTTTACCTGGGCCATCGCGTTGGGTGGCACAGAGACCGCACCCGTTTTGGCCTGGGGCATCGCCCTGCTGACCCTGATCGGGGTGGCCGATTGGGGCGCACACAAAATCTCCCCCCGCGCGGGGTGGGTGGCGGTGGCCTGTTTGTTGGGTGGGTTTACCCTGGCTATTTCGCTTGCGTGGGGGTATGTCGATTGGTTGGTGATGTTGTTTGGCCTGGTGGGCATGGTTTGGCTCGATCAATGGCAGGCCACGGGCACGCGCCCCCCCCTCGTGCTGGCCGGGATGGTCGCCGGGTTTGCCATCGGGACGAAGTATACGGCAGGCGTGTGGGCGTTGGGCGGGGCGGTGGTGGTCCTTCTGCACACCGGGCGCAATCTGGGCAACCTGGTCAAAAACCTTCTGCTTTTTTCTGTGCCTGTGGGTGTGACGGTGACTCCGTGGGTGCTCAAAAACCTTCTCGCAACTGGCAATCCGTTGTATCCCCTCGTTTTTCCGGCGGGCGAGATGAACGCAACCCGGCTGGCGCTTTACCAAAGCCCGCTCGTCTTCGGCGATTGGCGTGATGCCGTTCTGCTTCCGTGGCGGGCAACCATGTTGGGGCTGGAAGGCGGCGTGGGGTACAGTGCCGCGATTGGGCCGCTGTTGCTGGCGTTTGGGTTTTTGGGCTTTCTGGCCTGGCGCGGGGCCGTTCGGCGCGCGTTATTTGTGCCCGGCGTGATTGCCCTGACCGGGTTAATTTTTTGGGCGATCACCGGGCGATGGGCGGCCCTGGCCTTGCAAACCCGGCTGATGCTGGTCATTTTCCCTGCCTTGGCCATCATTTCTGGTCTCGGCTTTGAACGCCTCGTGCAAATTCAACTCCCCGGCGTGCGGCTGACGCGGGTGGCTGGGGTGGTTTTACTCGTCGTTTTTGGGTTTAACAGTTTAGAAGTCAGCACCTACGCCCTCCGCCAAGGCGGACTTCAACATTTTTTGGGCCTCCTCCCCTCCGAAACCTATCTGACCAACAACCTGGGCATGACCGCCTACGCCTATCAGGCCATCCACGAACTCCCCGCCTCCGCCCGCGTCCTCATGCTGTGGGAACCCCGGAGTTTGGCCTGCACCCCGCGCTGTATCCCCGACGAAATCGTAGACCGTTGGCTGTCCGACCGGGCCATCTACGGGACTGCGCCCGCGATTTTAGCCTCCTGGCGGGCCGCGGGGTACACCCACCTGCTCGTTTACCACACCGGCGCCGCCTTCTACCAGCCCGATCCCCAGTCCCCTTACCACCCCGCCGACTGGCAAACCCTGGACGAACTCCTCGCCCCCCTCCCCGTTCAGACCGACTTGAACGGCATTTACACCCTCTACACGTTAGCCCCATGACCCGCCGCGCGTCTTTTTTCCTCTTTCTTTTGGGGTTGGCCGTTGCCTGCCTGGCCGCGGTTTTCCAAAAATCCCCCGGCTACATGGACGCAGATTATTACCTCCTCGGCGGCCTCCAACTGGCCGAAGGCAAGGGCTTCACCGAACCGATTTTGTGGAATTATTTGGATGATCCCGAAGGGTTACCCCACCCCTCCCACGGATACTGGATGCCCCTGACCTCGATCCTGGCGGCGATCAGTTTACTGCTGACCCCCTTCCACGGGTTCGCGGGGGGGCGGATCATTTTTCTCCTTTTGACCGGGTTCATTCCCCCCATAACCGCGTGGCTCGCGTGGGGCCTGCTCCCCGACCGGGACGTCCGTCCCCGCCGAAATATGGCCACCCTGGCCGGACTCCTGGCCGCGTTCCCTGGCTTTTACCTCTCATTTTTGACCGTCCCGGACGCGTTTGGGGTGTATATGCTTTTGGGGGCTGGTTTTTTGGGCCTGATCAGTGCGCGGGACACCTGGAAAAAGTGGCTGGGGTTGGGTATCCTGGCCGGGTTCATGCACCTTGCCCGGGCGGATGGCTTTTTGTGGTTGGGCGTAGCGGGCCTCGCAAGTCTCTTCCCTGCCCACAAGGGGCACCTTTCACGCATTACAGATCACGCCACACGCCTCCTTTTGTGCGTGGCAGGCTACTTCCTCATCATGTCTCCCTGGTTCCTCCGCAATCTCACCGCCTTTGGCACACCGCTGGCCCCCGGCGGGGCGCGGGCCCTGTGGGTGTTGAACTATGACGAACTGTTTTCGTTCCCCGTCGCGGGGCTGACGTTTGCGCGGTGGTGGGCGTCCGGGCTGGGGGCGATTTTGCAGGCGCGGGGGGAGGCGTTGGGGCAGAATCTCCAGTCGGTATTGGGGGTGCAGGGGGCCGTGTTTTTGTTGCCGTTGATCATGGTGGGACTGTGGAAATTGCGCGGCAAGCGGGCGGTGCAACTAGGCGTACTGGCCTGGGGGGTGACTCTGGCGGTAATGACCCTCGTCTTTCCGTTTTCCGGGGCGCGGGGCGGGTTTTTTCATTCGGGCGCGGCGCTCCAGCCATTGTTGTGGGCGGTGGTGCCGGTCGGGTTGGAGACGTTTGTGGCATGGGGCGGGCGGGCGCGCGGGTGGCGCGTGACCCAGGCGCAACGCGTGTTCGGCGCGGGGTTGGTGGGGTTGGCGATCTTGTTCACGGTGTTTATTTTTGGGACACGGGTTTTGCAAAAAGAGGAAAGTGTGGGATACGCGGAAGTGGAACAAAAATTAGTAGAACTCGGTGCGCAACCGGGCGAGGTGGTGATGGTGAATAATCCGCCAGGATATTTTTTGGCGAGCGGGCGTCCCGCGGTGGTGATTCCAAATGGGACACTAGGAACCTGGTTGTCCGTTGTAGAAAAGTATGAGGTGGATTTTGTTGTGGTGGATGAAAATGTTCCGGTTGAGATACGTCAGCTTCTAGAAAAACAGGCGCAGATTCGCCCAGCGAACTTTTTATCAATTGTACAGGTGGGGAATTTCCAGATTTATCGGGTGATGATGGGGGGAAAATAATGAGCCGGAAAGAATTTTTTACCATCGCCATTTTGGCGGTACTTTCCCTGGGCGGGTTTCTGTTTGTCAGTCATTGGACATACCGGATCGGGTTTCCACTGGATGATGCGTGGATTCACCAGACGTATGCGCGGAATCTGGCGGGGGGAGAGTGGGCCTTTGTGCCGGGGAAACCTTCGGCGGGGTCCACGGCGCCGTTGTGGAGTGCGCTGTTGGCGATTGGGCACTTGGTTGGGCTGGGGCCTTATGTTTGGACGTATTTTTTGGGGTGGGTGGTGCTGGTGGGGATGGGGGTGTTGGGGTATGTTGCTATCGGCGTGTTTGCGCCTGAACGGAAAAATTGGCGGATGTGGGGGGCGGTGGTGATGGTGTTGGAGTGGCATTTGGTATGGGCGGCAGGGTCGGGGATGGAGACGTTGTTGTTTGCCGGGATGGTGACGCTGACGTTGGTGTGGTTGGTGGCCGATTGGGAACGCTGGTTCTGGCTTGGCGCGTTGATTGGTCTGTGCGCGTGGGTGCGCCCTGATGGGGTGACGTTGCTCGCTCCTGTCGGGGTGGTGATTCTAGCCCCGCGCGGGGCACGGCCCGAGGCCTGGGGGGCAAAACTCCGCGCGTTGGCGGCGACCGGGCTGGGCTTTTCGTTATTCTTTTTCCCGTACTTGGGTTTTAATCAGCTTTTGGCAGGGGCGTGGTGGCCGAATACGTTTTTTGCAAAACAGGCAGAGTATGCGGTGTTGCAAGAGGTTTTTTGGGGCACACGTTTTTTGGCGCAGTTGACCTTGCCGTTGGTGGGGGTGGGGGTTGCGCTGT
>JABWBV010000740.1 GCA_013359445.1 Anaerolineales bacterium
GACGTTGGGGGTGAAGGATGATGACGGGCACGTGGTGTCCGCGCGGGGGCCGGTGTTGATCACGCATTGGGGGGTGAGCGGGCCGGCGGTGTTACGGTGTTCCGCGTGGGGAGCACGGGCGTTGGCCGGGGCGGGGTATCGCGCGGGGATGACGATCAATTGGGCGGCGAATCACACGTCCGATTCGTTGTTTGCGTTTTTTCAACAGCACAAAGCGGCGCATTTGCACGAGGGGGTGGGGAAGTACGACCCGAACGGGCGACTGCCGGTGCGGTTGTGGAAGAGTCTGGTGGCGCATGCGGGGGTGGAGGGGGCTTGGGGGGAAGTGCCCAACCGGGGTCTACGCGCGCTGGCGGAGACGATCACGCGCGGACAGTATGAAATTTCGGGCAAGGGGCCGTTTAAGGAGGAGTTTGTGACGTGTGGAGGGGTGGCGTTGAAGGAGGTGGATTTTAAGACGATGGAGAGCCGCATCGTGCCAGGATTGTTTTTTGCGGGGGAGGTGTTGGATATTGACGGGCTGACGGGCGGGTTCAATTTTCAATCCGCCTGGACGACGGGGTGGTTGGCGGGGAAGGGGATGACGGGAATGATCGGATGAATTTTGTTCATGCTCTTGACAGATAATAATAATAATAATAGTATCCTGGCGTTTCTTCAAAGTGCAGGAGTCTCAACAGAAACCACCCCTATTACAAAGGCTTTTGAATGACAAACCGATTACGCGTATTTCTGGTGGAAGATCAACCTGTGAGCCTGAATGGGTTACAGCTTTGGATTGAAGATGATGGCGACCTGGAACTTGCCGGGGTTGCCCGGCGTGGGCGAGAGGCGCTAGCCCAAATCCCAAAATTGAACCCCGAGGTGGTCGTGCTGGATTATGAACTGCCGGACATCAATGGGGCTGAGGTAATTCGACGGTTGAGAGAGGTGGGGTTTTGTGCGCCGATCTTGATTTTCAGCGGGCACAATGAGCTAGAGTTTATCCAAAAGGCTTTTTCTGCTGGGGCAAAGGGCTACGTATTGAAGATGGAAGACTCGATTTTTCTGTTGCAGGCGATCCGTATCGTGGCGCAAGGCGGGACTTGTTCCAGTTCTTCGCTGGCGAACGTGCCAGGGGTTCCACCTTCTGCTGGGAGCCTGGAACGGCAGGGAAATAAGCTCTACGCGCGGGAGTGGGAGACCCTGTCCTGGTTAGCCAAAGGTTGTACAAACCGCGAAATTGCGGTGCGGATGTGCATTGCCGAAGTTACAGTGAGGTTTCACTTGCGGAAGATTTACCAAAAACTTAACCTGAATCGGGGGGAGGCGATTGCCTGGGCGGTGCGGAAGGGATTGGGGAATCAATGAACTATCGCTTAAGATAGTTGCTCGTCCAAGAGGCCAGGGGTAAACTGGGGAACATGAACGCACCCTGGATAATTCAAACCCAAGCATTGACCAAAACCTACGGTGACGGGGCGGCCATTCACGCTCTGGAAAACGTGACTCTCTCCATCGCGGCGGGCGAGTTTGCCGCAGTTACCGGGCCTTCTGGCTCGGGTAAGTCCACTCTGCTCAATTTGTTGGGGACGTTGGACCAGCCCACCTCGGGCATGGTGATGCTGGATGGGGTGGAGGTGAGCGTGCTCAAAGGGAACCGCCTGGCCGATTTCCGGCGGGAGAAGATCGGTTTTGTGTTCCAGTTGTTCAATCTGGTTCCTGAACTGACGGCGTTGGAAAATGTGATGATGCCACTCTTGCCCTACCAGCGCAAATTGGGGTTCAAACTGGCCGACCGGGCAAAAGAATTGCTGGATGCGGTGGGGCTGGCGGCGCGGGCGGGGCATCTGCCTGGACAGCTTTCCGGGGGTGAACAACAACGGGTGGCGATTGCCCGTGCGCTGGTCAATCACCCCAAACTGATTTTGGCAGATGAACCAACCGGGAATCTGGATACGCAAAATGGGGAAGATATCCTGGTGTTGTTGCGCCGTTTGAACGAAGAGCAGGGGGTGACATTGGTGCTGGTAACGCACGACGCCGCGATTGCGGCCCAAGCCGGGCGGGTGGTGCGGATGCAGGACGGCAGATTAATGGTGAATGGTGAATTGTCAATGGAGAATGGGTGAAGAGGGTGGGGGAACTTTCGGCTTATGTATTGGCTTTTGCCCGTTTTGTGATTGGGTTTGTGTTTCTCTGGTCGGCGGGGAGTAAATTGCGCGATTTTGCCGCATTTGAACGGGCAGTGGCAGATTTTCAGCTTTCGCCAGCTGTTTTTTCCAGAGGGGTGGCTTTTTTCTTTGTTAGTTTAGAACTGAGCGTTACTTGCATAATGGGATGGAGTATTAAATTTTTACGAAATGGCTTTATCATCGCGATGTTCCTGCTCGTTGTCTTTTCACTTGCCTTGAGTTGGGTTCTCCTTCGTGGGATAAAAACTTCGTGTCACTGTTTTGGGGCTTCAAAAAAACTCGTCTCGAAATGGGATCTTGTGCGAAATGTATGTTTACTGGGTGTCGCCAGCTTGGGCTATTTTGCCTGTAACCTGGCAGAACTTGCCTTGACCATCCCCGAATTAACCTTGTTGGCTTTTATTTCTGTTGCTGTCGTTGCCGTATTGACACAATTCCAAAACATGAGCTGGTGGTTCCAAGAAATGTGATTTCATCTTTTTTTGTAACTACTCACGCCAGACCCTAAAGGTTTTGTTTGCAAGAGAAGACTGTCGAAAAATGTGTGTCGTTTGCAAAACGAGCCATAAATTCATCGAGAAAA
>JABWBV010000112.1 GCA_013359445.1 Anaerolineales bacterium
CATCGTTGATCAGGGCGGGCACGGCATCGGTTAACTGGAGGCGGGGGTCGAGATAAAATTCAACCACACGGACCACCAGGTTCTCTACCTGCCAGCCCACCAGGCCAATGAGGTGTTTATCGCGAAGAATGAGCATGTACGCGCGTTCCCCAAAAGCGGCCATAATATCACTGCGGCTAATGTGTTTCTTCTCTTTGTTGTGCCGGGTGATGAAGGCGGCAATCTCTTCAGCCTGTTTGGGGCCAGCTTTTTGAATGAGCAGTTGCCCTGGTTCGATTTTGGTGGGTTCCGGCTCGGGTTCTGGTTCGGTTGTTTTGGCCCCAATGGCATTCCAGGCGTTGACCACTTGTTGCCATGCGGTTTCAAAGGAGCCATCGTTGTTGATCACCACATGGGCGGCTTTGATTTTTTCGGCCTGGGGGCCTTGGGCCATGATGCGTGTGCGGGTATCTGTTTCGCTCAACCCCCGTTTTTGCATTAACCGGGTGGCCTGGGCTTCCGGGGAAGCCTGCACGACCCAAACCCCATCGCAAACCTGACTCAAGCCGCCTTCGATGAGTTTGATCGCCTCAATCACGATGACTGCTTGAGGGGCGCGGCGGATAAGCACATCGATGGCCTGCCGAACAAAGGGGTGGATGATACTTTCCAGGTGTTTGAGGGCTTCCGGATCAGCAAATGCGATTCGCCCCAGTTTGGTGCGATCAATTTGCCCATCTGGGGCAAGAATCCATTGTCCAAAATGTTGGACGATAGGGCCGTAAGCAGGCGCGCCTTTAGCCATCGCTCGATGGGTGAGGGCATCTGCGTCGATACCGTAGGCCCCCAAGTGTTCCAACATCCGGCGAATGACACTTTTGCCGGTGGCGATGTTTCCCGTAAGACCAATGACGTATTTTCCTGGCCAGGCGCTCATGTTTGCTCCAGTGTAAATTGGGATACGGTAATGATTTTAGCTTTAGGCGGGAAGAATGTCAAACCTAATTATGATCGACCCGCTTGGGAGAGGCGAGGGTCCAGGGCATCGCGCAAACCATCGCCCAATAAATTGAACCCTAAGACGGTGAACATGATCGCGATGCCGGGGAAAAAGACCAAATAGGGGGCGCTAAAGACCTGATTACGTTCGCGCCCTAGCATGGTGCCCCATTCGGCGGTGGGTTCTTGCGCGCCCAACCCGATGAACGAAAGCGCGGCGGCTTCGAGAATCGCGCCTGCAATCCCCAGTGTGCCGGTTACAATCAGTGGGGCAAGGACATTGGGCAGGACGCGCTGAAAAATAATGGCAAGATGCCCCGCCCCCAACGCCCGGGAGGCTTCTACATATTCCGTCTCCTTCACAGAAAGTACACCTGCTCGAATAACGCGCGCATAAACCGGGATACTTACAATGGCAATCGCCAGCAGGGCATTTTCTAACCCTGGCCCCAAGACCATGATGATCGCGATGGCTAATAACAGCGAAGGAAATGCTAACAGCACATCCATCAACCGCATGATGATATTGTCCGTCCACCCCCCTGCATACCCGGCAATCGCCCCGATGAAGGTCCCCATCAGGATCGCGAAGGTGACCGAGGCAAAGCCGACAAATAGCGAAGTCCGTGCGCCGAAAATAAGGCGGCTGAACACATCCCGCGCGTTTCCTTCCAATCCCATAATGTGTTGGGTGTTTTCTTTGGGGCACCCGAGCAGGTGAATGCACGGGGGATCACGGCGTTTGGAGTCACCATCCCCGATAAAATCTTGATAGGGGTCGTAGGGGGCCAGGACATCGGCAAAAATTGCGACCAAGATCACAAATCCTAAAATAATCAGTCCAAGTACCGCCGAGCGTTGTTTGAGGATACGTCGCAGGGTGAGCCGCCAAAGGCTATTGGCACGATAATCTTTTTCAAGAGAAGCATTAAGGGTGGCAGGTTCGGCTTGTAAGGTGGCCATAGGGTCCAATGAGGGGTTTGTCAGGAAGGCCTGTAAGGTGTTTCCCGTGCAAAATTGCGATAACTTACTTTATGGAGTCATCCATTCCCAGTAAGAAGAATAAATTCAGTGCATCACAGATGCGGGCTGTCGTGGCGATTTTAAGCACTCGTCACCCCTAACGACTGAAGTCGTCACGACAAAACCGTGATTTATTGAAATTAGATAGTGTTCCATTTGCGAAAGGATTACTTTAAGCGAATACGTGGGTCAATAAAGACGTATGAAAGATCCACCAGCAAATTCACGGCCACATATCCAATGGCAATCACGACTGTAAAGGCTTGTACAATCGGAAAATCTCGGGCAGTGATCGCTTCGAATAACATCCGTCCCACGCCTGCAAGACTAAAAATACTTTCCGTCAGGACTGCGCCCGCAAAAACGGTTCCTAGTTGCAAACCAATAATGGTGACGATGGGAAGCAAAGCATTCCGAAACACGTGTTTGGTAATCACGATTCGTTCAAATAACCCTTTGGCCCGTGCCGTGCGAACATAATCCTGGCGCAACACCTCTAACATACTGGAACGGGTGATACGCGCGATGATCGAAAGCGGGATGGTGCTGAGGGCGAGAGAGGGTAAGATAAGATGTATGAGTGTATCCCCTAAAATTTCCCAATCTCCGGTAATGATGGAATTAAAGATGTAAAAATTTGAGAAAAATTGCAAAACATTAAACCACGCGGTGCCTGTGGTAATCTCCCAAGACCAAGCCTCATAAAAAGGCGTAGAACTGAGGGCGGCGCTCAACCTTCCTGAAGGGGGAAGCCAAAAGGGCGTATCCTTTAAGGTGAGGGCGAAGATATACGCAAGCATCAAACCCAGCCAATACACCGGCATCGAAACGCCGATATTAGCCGCAATCATCGTGGAAACATCCACCAGCGAATTTTGCCGGATCGCCGAAACTACTCCAGCGGGAACGCCAATCAAAATCGCAATAAAAAGCGCCACCGTCCCAAGTTCCATCGTCAGCGGGAGACGTTCGACCAAAATTTGCATGACCGGACGGCTAAAACGGATCGACTCCCCAAAATCCCCTTGGAGCACCTTGCCCATATAAATGGTAAATTGAACCAGAACCGGTTTGTCCAGGCCGTTTTCCCGATTGAACCGTTCGCAGGCTTCCACCGTGGCTTTTTCGCCCAGAATGGATTTGCAAGGATCGCCCGGGATAGCGCGCGCCAGAAAAAAGGTGATCGTCAAAATGCCAAAAATAACAGGAATGGCGAGAAGGATGCGGCGGAGGGTATATTGGAACATAGGCTTGCAAAATCAAACGCAGGATGGGCTGGAAAAGATTCGCAACCCATCCTGCGTTTTTAGTTTAATTAGGTGTTATGTTGTACGAGACGGTGATTCAAGGATTATTCCTCAGGAGCGTTGATCAACTTATCCCAGAGGTAAGCATAATACTCAAATGCACCTGTGTTCCCGACGTGGTAGGAGCTGGCGGCATCCAACCCGGCTGTCCAGGAGACGACCACATCATTCGCGTCCAGCGTGGAACCATCGTGGAATTTGACGCCCTCGCGTAGGGTGCAGACAAACTCGGTCGCATCGGCATTCGCGGTACATTCGGTCGCCAGCGCCGGTTCGACATCGCCGGAGTCTTTCTTGTAGCGGTACAGGCTTTCGAGAACCTGTTCGCAGGCAGAGAGCGATTCACCGTCGGTTTCATCCGCACAATACAGGCTGATCGGTTCGGCATTTTGCATGAAGACCAGGGTGTCGGCACCAGGATTCATGCCGGAGAAGTCAATCGCGCCGAAAGGCGGGAAGTAAGCGCCTTCCAGACTGGCTAATGCGGCCTGGGCAGAGGCACCGTGAGCAATGGGCACCATCGGAACGAGGGCGCGAATGGCGTTGTTGGCTTCAACGTAGACTGCTTCAGCCTCTGCAGGATCAGCAATTTGGGAACCAGCCACCAGTTTTTCGAAAATTTCCGGGAAGGGGGTTCCGAATTGCGGGTTGGCTTCGCCAAAGTGGAAGTCCAAGAAGTTGGTAACGTGGGGGTAGTCTGCGCCCCAGCCCAGGAGATAGAAACCGTCCAGGTTGCCAGCGGAGGATTCGGCGATAAATTCACCGGATTCCATCACAACCACTTCGGCTTCGATGCCCAGGTTTTCACGTAATTGGGTTTGGAGTTCCACGGCAACGTTGCCGGGCTCTGGCAGATAACCACGGAACACGTCGCGGTAGTAAATTTTGGTGGTGAAGGGGGCGGTAATGCCTTCTTCTTCCAGGGCTTCGGCCAGGAGGGCTTTGGCGGCCTCGGCATCAAATTCGTACCAGGCATCTCCCGCACACCCGTTGGGGATACTGCAGGGGGTAAAGTGGCTGGCCACTTCCGAGCCAACGGGATAGTAATTGTCTACAATGCGGTCACGATCAATGCCCATCGCAATCGCCTGACGGAATTTCACGTTATTGAACGGGGTAAACGTGTTGGTCATCGCGAAATAGAAGGTATTGGGATTCGCAGAGGGAATCAGTTGCAGGTTCGGATCGCCACTGACGGTTTCAAAATCATCCGGGCCGACGTTGGTGATGTAATTCACGGTGCCAGATTGCAGTTCCAGCAAGCGGGCGGCGCCTTCGGTGGCCCAGCGGAAGACCAGGGTTTCAAAATTGGCTTTGGGACCCCAGTAGCCATCAAAGCGTTTGAAGACGATGCTTTCGCCACGATTCCAGCTTTCGATCATCCAGGGGCCGGTGCCGATGGGTTTCTCGAGCAGGGCACCCGAACCACCATTTTCCATAATCCATTCGGCGGGTTGAATCGCAAACGGCACAAAGGCGATCTTGGCAAAGAAAGCGGGATCAGGTTTACAAGTGGTGAATTTGACCGTCAGGGCATCCACTGCTTCGACGGATTTAATTTTTCCACCGTAATCGCAGTTGGGGGCTTCGAGTTTCATGGCCTCAAAAGCCACTTCTTCCATCACTTCTTCGGTGGGTTCTTCTTCGACGACGACTTCTTCAGTAGCCGCGGGCGCGGCGGGCTGGCAGGCAACGAGAATAACACTCGCCAAAACCAGTACAGAAAACAAAGTAAATAAGATTTTTTTCTTCATGTTCTTCTCCTAAGGGGGGTAAATGGAAAAAACAAAGGGATAAAAATATCTCTAGGTATAGGTTTTGCGGGCACCTCCTTATCAATAATTCTTTTTGAAACACATTGATGCGAAAAAAGTACTAGGATTATACGCTATGCCTTCAATCTGTCAAATCGAATCTCTCATCCTCCAGCATAAAGGGCAGTTGCCCCCTTGATCTGAGGACACCTGTCACTAGGTGCAAAGGTAGGTAAAGATTAAGCTCTCCGTATATTTTTCCAAAAATAGACTTAAAGATATTGGAGGTATCTATGGCTACAAAAACTTGGGAAACCATTAAGACAATTTATTGCAATCGCATTCAACAAGAGGTTGCTTTGGAAGTTTTAATGGTATACCCCTCAGAAACGCTTCCTGATGGGGCACCACAAGTGATTGCTCACCGGTGTTCCGACGGACTGGCGTGTAACACGCTCGAAAAACCGGCTTGTATGTGGGCCGGTACTAATCCAACATACGATCCCTTTGCGGATGATCAGGTTACATCTGAAGCGTAAACATTCCTTCAAAAAAAACAGGGCACTGCCATGGCAGTGCCCTGTTTTTTTTACGACTCGGCCAGCGTTAATTCAGCACCCCTAAACGGCGCCCGACTGTGCAAAAGATTTCTAACCCTTGATCCAAATCTTCGCGTTGATGGGCGGCAGAAATCATCACTCGAATCCGCGCCTTTCCGCGGGCCACCGTTGGGAAGCCAATTGCCATCCCAAACACCCCCGCCGCGAACAGCTCTCGACTGAATTGTTGAGCCAGAGACGCTTCGCCAAGCATGACAGGGGTAATCGGGGTCGTACTTTGCCCCGTATCAAAACCCATCCCTTGCATTTCTTTTTTGAAATACCGTGCATTTTCCCATAACCGGTCAACCAACTCCGTTGATTCTTCCAACACATCCAGCGCGGCCAGACATGCGGCCACGTCGGGGGCCGTCATTGCCGATGAAAAGAGAAAGGGGCGCGCTCGCTGGTGTAGCCACTCAACAATTTTGGTATTCCCAGCCACACATCCGCCCACCACGCCAAACGCTTTCGAAAGGGTGCCTACTTCCACATCCACTTTCCCGTGTAAATGAAAGTGATCGACAATGCCCCGTCCGCCATGCCCCAACACGCCTTCCCCGTGGGCATCATCTACCATCAAAATGGCCTCATAGTTTTGGGTCACTTCATAAATCTTGTCGAGGGGAGCCACATCTCCATCCATGCTAAATACCCCATCTGTAATGACCAAACACCGCCGAAAATTGCGGCGTTGCTCTTTTAACACCCGTTCGAGATCACCCACATCACTATGGGCATATCGCAAAATTTTTGCGCCCGAAAGACGACTTCCATCAATGATGCTCGCGTGGTTGAGTTCATCGGAGATGATCGCGTCCTCCTTGCCCACCAGCGCCGGGATCACCGCCAGATTTGCAGTAAACCCTGATTGTAAACTGATCGCCGCTTCCACGCCTTTAAACTCCGCCAACCGACGATCAAGTTTGACGTGCAGGTCCATTGTCCCTGCAATAGACCGCACAGCGGCGGGGCCAATCCCGTATTGATCAATGGCGTCTTTGGCCGCTTTTACCAACCGGGGATGGTTGGCTAACCCTAAATAATTATTGGAACAAAAATTGAGCACTTTTTTTCCATCAACGATTAACCAGGCTCCCTGGGGTGAGCCTAACGTGCGGATGTGATTGTACAACCCCGCATCACGCAAGCCTTCGAGTTCTGTATTAATCCAGGCTAGGGATTCAGACATGAGATTACTCCTGAAAAGAAATTGGGGCTTTTCCGTTTCTACATAAGAAGGAAACGCATCGGGTAAGCGCAGAGGCATCCAACACGCTTTCCCGATATGGGTTTCCTTTGGTTAAGAACCGTAAAACCGAAAAAATAAGGGGTCCTGAAGTGGTAGAAAACTGCAAAATGGATAGATTATTGAGGTCTCGCCACTTTCCTTATTAAGTTTGAGATGAGAAAAGTATAGCACGACTTGAAAGGGTGCATATGGCTCCAAGTTGATTTAACTTCATAAAGCCACAAGACTTTTTTAAATATGCATCATATTTATTGGGCAGTACTTGCTGTCTAACCCATTTCCGTTAAATTCTTATCAAGGTCAGGCATTGTCAACTTCATTTACCCTATGGTAAAATCGCCTCCGCTTAACTACAGAATATTAATAATCGAAATCAGGAGGGATGGCCGAGTGGTTTAAGGCGGCTGTCTTGAAAACAGCTGTGGGTTCGCCCACCGGGGGTTCGAATCCCTCTCCCTCCGCCAGATGCTTTGTGAATGGCAATTGTTTTACGGACATTCATCAAAGTCAATTATTCTGGGGAGGTGCCAGAGTGGTCGAATGGGGCCGCCTGCTAAGCGGTTACCGGGGCCTAAACCTCGGTCGCGGGTTCGAATCCCGCCCTCCCCGCCTCATGCGTAATCAGTAACGCATAAAAAGTGAAAAGTTTTCTGAAATATCAGTGCTCTTCACACCTTCCTAATAAATGCCCTCGTAGCTCAGTGGATAGAGCACTTGCTTGCGGAGCAAGGGGTCGCGTGTTCGAGTCACGCCGAGGGCGCTAGTCAATAGATAGAGCGAGTGAATCCCACTCGCTCTATCTATTTAACCGAATTTTTGAGCGTGAAGATGACAAAACCGCAAATTCTTTTGACGAATGATGATGGGATTTTATCCCCCGGTTTGTGGGCGGCGGCGGAGAGCCTGTCTGCCTTAGGCTTTGTCCATGTGGTCGCCCCGCGCGAGCAGTCCACGGGCATGGGACGCAGTATGCCCAATACCTCGGACGGGGTCATTGTCCCGCAAGAAGTGACCGTAGGCGGGAAAACCTGGACGGTATACGCGGTTGGGGGGACCCCAGCCCAGGCGGTTCAACATGGGCTGTTGGAAGTCCTACCGATCCGCCCGGCGTTGGTGGTGTCGGGGATCAATTATGGGGAAAATTTAGGGACGGGAATTACGATTTCGGGAACTGTCGGCGCGGCGATGGAGGCGGCGGCGATGGGGATTCCAGGGTTGGCGGTTTCTTTGGAAACAGAGAGTGTTCATCACCTTTCTTATTCGACAGAGGTGGATTTTTCGGGGGCGGCCTATTTCACGGCCTTTTTTGCGCAGTGGATGTTAGAGAACACCATGCCTTTCGATGTTGATTTGCTTAAGGTGGATGTGCCCGCCTCGGCCACGCGAGCAACGGAATGGGCCGTTACACATCTGGCACGTAAGCGTTATTTTGAACCCACTGCACCCCTCCGCACGACATGGAATGAACCTGGACGCCCCGGCTATCGACGAAGTGATGAGTTAGCACAGTTTGACCGCGATTCGGATGTGTACGCGGTTTTATCCCGCCGTGTGGTTTCAGTAACCCCTGTCAGTTTGGATATGACCGCGCGGATTCCGTTGGAAACCTTGCGGGGGACGCTGGCTCGTTCACTCTCCGCGCAAAACCGCTAAGATTTGAGGGTGTAGGGTAGGGTTGGCGGCAATGATCGAAGGGGGAGGGGCTAAGTAATCGGCTTCCCCGCGGATACTGGTAACGCGAGCGCCTGCTTCTTCGGCCACCAATCCGCCTGCGGCCACGTCCCATGCGTTTAACCGGAGTTCCCAATAGCCATCGATACGTCCCGCCCCAATGTAACATAAGTCGAGCGCGGCCGAACCCAGCCGGCGCACCCCTTGCGAGCGAACGGCAAACCGTGCGTAGTGATCCAGGTTGTTTTCCTTTGCTGTTCCGGTGTCATATGGGAAACCGGTGACAAGCAGGCTGTGGGCCAATTCAGATGTCTGGCCCACGCGGAGAGGGGTGCCATTGAGCCAGGCGCCCTTCCCCCGTTCGGCGCTGAAACATTCTTCCCGCATCGGATCGTAAACTACGCCCATTTTGATTTGGCCGTTTTCGGCATAGGCCATGGAGACGCAAAAAATTGGGATACCGTGGGCATAGTTGACTGTGCCGTCGAGAGGGTCGATGAGCCAGGTTTGGGTGTGGTTGGTCCCGTGCTGGCCGCTTTCTTCGGTGATGATTTGATGCTCAGGGTACTGAAGCCGCAGTTGGTTTAAGATAAACTTTTCGGAGGCATAATCAACTTCCGTGACCAGATCAATGATGGTCGATTTATGCTGTACTTTGAGCGTTCTACCGTAATGAGCGCGTAAAATGGCTCCAGCCTGTTGGGCCAGAATTTCGATGTCGGATAGGGTGGGCGTCATAAGATGTTTGGGGAGCGTTTTTAGGCGGTGGTGTTCGTTTCCCCGTTTTTAGCTTTATTGGGGTTATTCGCTCAGGAAACGGCGAATTTGGTCCAACTCGCGTTGGATTGAGTCGCGATGGGCTGTTTCTTCTTCTAAAATGCGGCGAAAGGGAGGTTTTTGTTCTTCCGGTAAGGTTTCCAACAAGCGTAAGGTACGGGTAATTTGTTTGGCTTTTTGTTGAAGCTTGGTTTCCAGGCGTGTGCGATATTCTTGATAGAATTCTTTGTCGCTGATAGGGGCGGGAATTTGAGGAATACCTTGCGTTAAGATTTCTGCGACGGTGAGGAGAAACTCGTCTGTGTCTACGGGTTTTTCCAGAAAACGCACCGCGCCCAAACGGAGGGCAAAAGCCCGATCTTCGGGGGCTACGTAGGTAGCGGAGATCAGGATGATCGGGATGTCGCGCGTTTCGGGGTTTCCACGTAAGCGTTGGCAAAGGTCAAACCCATCCATGATTGGCATAAGCACATCACTGATGATCAAAGCAGGGCGTTCGGCGGCAATTTTTTCTAAAGCGTCTTCTCCGTTGCGCGCCGTGATCACGGGATATCCTTTGAATTTTAGGGTGTACTGAAGCAAATCACGAATGTTGGGAACATCTTCCACAACAAGAATGGGGCCTTGAGGTATTGTCATAGGGCGTATTTTATACGCTTTCTTGGGGAAGGGCAACGGGCAAGCGCATAATGCTGGTGGGATTTCGTTCTTGCCCAGTCACAACTCCGATTTAGCGCGAAAATTTCTGGAAACCGCCACGGGAAATCCCCCCTTGAATTATTCGCCATTGGCTTCTGATACGATTTGTTCATAGAAAGAAACGAGAAAATTATGGCGCGTCTCGGCGATCTGTTTGGCCTCGGCCGTAAAGAGCCGATCTTTTACGCGGCTGAGTTTGAATAAATATTCGTGATAGGAACTGTGGGGTTCGCCTGGTTCTTTTTTCCCGGTGGTGAGAAATTGGGCAGAGGGTTGGGTGTAGATGGGTTGGTGAGCCTGGGCCGCGTAGGCAATGGTGCGCGCCGCCCCAAACGCCCCCAGGACATCCAATTTATCCGCGTCAAAGAGGACTTGGGCTTCCAGGGTTTGTGGGGTTTCGGTGGTGCGGTAGCGGTGGGCGCGGATGCAATGTTCTACGGCGGCGATGCGTGCTTCCGGCCACCCTTCGGCTTCCAATACGGTGCGCGCGAAGGAGGCCGAGGCTTCGTGGTGGGTTGCGCGGTTGTGTTCATTTTGGGGGGTGCTCCCTTCCGCGTCATGGAGAAGGGCGGCGGCGCGGACAATTTCAAGGTCAGCATTTTCGGTTTGTGCTAAACGTTCGGCCATTTTGTAAACCCGCAAAACATGGTCAAAACCATGTACGGGATCGAGAGTGGGGTACCATTGTTGGGCTTCTTGGATGGTGGGCATGGGTTTTCTCCTAACAAGAGTTCATTTTCACATTTGCTTGACGAATTTTCTTCACTGTGCTACATTATTGACTGTGTTCCATCAACGCAAAGGGTAGAATCACGAAGATTTTAACATAGACGAAGGAGCCGATTTTGACCAAATCACGTACTCAACAATTGATTGAAAGCCTACGCAACTTGCAAGCTTCTTCCCCTGATATTGAAGCCTCTGCCATTGTTAGCGTTGATGGTCTTACGATTGCTTCGGCCTTGCCACAGGGCATCGAAGAGGATCGTGTGTCTGCCATGTCTGCGGCCATGCTTTCCTTGGGTGAACGAATCGCCTCTGAACTTGGGCGAGGCGTCTTAGAACAGGTGTATATTAAAGGGGAAAATGGTTATGTTATGTTAATGGCGGTGGGGGAGGAAGCGGTTCTGACAGTGATGGCACGCCAACAAGCAAGATTGGGCCTGATTCTATTAGACATGCGTCGGGCCGTTGAAATGCTCGAAAAACTTATCTAAAATATTCTGGTGAATCAATATGGAACCTATCCCCCCCAGTGGACTGTACTACCCTAATAAATTTGCCCTGATTACGCTCGATGCTTTTGAGCAGGTCATGGGGAAAAATGGGTTGAATGCCATTTTAAACCTTGCTCATCTTACGCATCTGATTGATAACTACCCGCCTGATAACCTCAATAAAGAATTTGATTTTGCGTATTACACAGCGGTAAATGTTGCATTGGAAGAAATGTACGGTCCCCGCGGTGGACGCGGGTTGGCGCTTCGGGCTGGGCGCGCCTTGTTTGCCGATGCCCTCCGCAATTTCGGTGCTTTGGCCGGGGTAGGAGACCTGGCTTTCAAAGTTCTGCCTCTTCCTGCCAAACTCCGCATTGGCATTCCCGCCATGGCCCGCATCTTTAGCCAGGTGAGTGATCAACGCACCACGGTTCAAGAACTCGACAACGAAATTCTGTATACCATTCATAAATGCCCGGTTTGTTGGGGGCGTGCGGGTTCAGATAAACCCGTTTGTTTCATCGCTACAGGCTTATTACAAGAAGGATTAAAGTGGGTATCTGGCGGAAGTGAATTCCGGGTCAATGAGTCAAGATGTATCGCTATGGGCGATGAAGTTTGTGAGTTTGTCATTCAGAAAACTCCGATTCGTTAATCAGGTTCGACGTGGCCGAAGAAAAGCATACCGTCTTGATTGTCGAGGACGATCTGGATGTCGCGGATATGCTCAACGCATATTTCCGTGTCCAGGGCTATGAGGTCCTCACAGTCAACTGGGGGGAGGATGGTGTTCGAGCCTGTCAGACCTCTCACCCCGACCTCATTATTCTTGATATTCGTTTGCCAGATATTGACGGGTACGAAGTTGCTCGTCAATTACGTTCTAATCGGCGGACAGAAAATATCCCCATCATTTTTCTAACTGAAAAACGCCATCGTGATGACCGGCTTAAAGGGCTGGAATTGGGGGCAGATGATTACATCACCAAACCCTTCGACATTCAGGAATTGCGTTTACGCGTTCGGAATTCGCTCAAACGCGCCGCACAAGGGGCGCTCAATAACCCAATCACCGGCCTTGCTGAAGGGCCATTGGTGGATGAACGGATGGCCGAGTGCCTGGAAAGCGCGAATGACTGGGCCTTGATGGCTGTTTCTATCGAAAATCTCGAAAGTTTCCGCGAAAAATACGGGTTTATTGCCTCGGACGATGTTTTACGGGCCGTCAGCTTAATGATAAACAACTCTGTGCGGGATATTGGTTCCTCGGGGGATTTTCTCGGACATTTAAATAGTACCCAATTTGTCGTTGTCACGCAAACTGGCTACCTGAACAAACTCGTCGAGCACATCCGGTCCCGTTTGGATCAGTCCCTCGAATATTTTTATCCCATCAAAGATCGCGAAATGCCTGACCGTATTCCGGGAAAACGGCTTACCATTCGCATGGGACATTTAACCGCCAAAGATGATCTGCCTGCTGACGTGGATGCAGTCAAAACCTTGCTCCTGCGCCAACTCGATTAAGCCAACGAGAACCGCGTTTGCAAATTACATTTGTCCTTCCTACCTATAATGAAGCGGAGAACCTGCCCAAATTGGTCTCTGCTTTGGTCTCACTCCCCCTCCCCACTCTTAAAATTTTAGTCGCAGACGACAATAGCCCCGACGGTACGGGGGCCATTGCCGAACAATTAGCTCAGGCCCACCCCGGACGGATTTCCGTTTTACACCGGGCGGGCAAGGAAGGCCTGGGGCGCGCCTACCTGCACGGGTTCCAGGTTGCCTTGGCGCAAGGGGCGGATGTTGTCGGGCAAATGGACTCGGATTTTTCCCACCCCCCCGAAAAAATCCCGGAAATGGCCGCCGCCATTGAAAAATACGATGTCGTGATGGGGTCGCGTTATACCAAAGGCGGCGCTGTTGATAAAGACTGGCCCGTTTGGCGTAAAGGCCTATCCGCCTTCGGTAATTTTTACGCCCGCACCATCTTGGGCATTCCCGTTCGAGATGTCACAGGGGGCTTTCGGCTTTACCGGCGCACCACATTAGAAGGCATGCCCCTCCACCGAATTCGCTCCAACGGCTATGTCTTTCAGGTGGAATTGGCCTATCTCGGTCATTTGAGCGGTTTCCGCGCCTACGAAGTCCCGATCTATTTTGCCGACCGCCGCTTTGGGGAATCAAAAATGTCCCTCCGCATCCAATTGGAAGCGGCCCTTCGGGTCTGGCAGGTCAAAATTGCCTACCAGGACCTCACGGCGAAAAAACGATAATCCCCATACACGGGAAATGACTGTCACCAAACAGTCATGCTTTTGGCTTGCCCTCCCCCTTACCCTGTGGCACAATAAAATAGTGGCCTCCTGACCTAAAGCCCCTACAACGGACGCCCAACATTTGGTCTGTGGCCGCTCATCTTTTACCCTGTTGACCCTTTTTTTCCATGTCGCGTTGGATCGCCTTTCTTCTCTCTATTCTCATTGGGCTGGCTATTGGGCTATATTATGGCTGGGTTCTTAGCCCAGTTGAATATGTCAACACCACCCCAGATACCCTCCGGGTAGATTACAAAACAGACTATATCTTGATGATTGCCGAAATCCATCAGGTGAATGGTGATACAGCAAATGCGGTGCGCCGCCTGGGCCTGTTAGGCGACGACACCCCGATCACCCTCACCCAGCAAGCGCTCGACTATGCCCAAACCCACGGATACGGCCAATCTGATCTAACGCTCATCACGCACCTGGCGGACAGCCTCAAAACCTGGAACCCCGCGGAAGCCTCCCCCGGAGAAGGCGCCCCATGACCGTGCAAAACCGTCGTACGGAACGCCGCACCAGACGTGCCTTTCCCTGGTACCTGCTCACCGGATTAATTTTAGGAGGTGCGCTCGGCCTCGCCATTTCCTGGCTCATTGCCCCCACCCAATACGTCGATACCAATCCGGCCTCCCTTCAAGATGAATTTAAGGACCAATATCGTGTGCAAATCGCCGTCGCATATGCCGCCAATGGCGATCTCGCGCGTGCCCAGGCACGGCTTGCCCTGTTGAATGATCCCGCCATTGCAGACACCCTCGCCGCACAAGCCCAACGTGCCCTCGCCGCAGGCGCCCCCTCCGAAGAAGTACGCGCCCTGGCCCAACTTGCCGCTGTTGCCGATGCTCCCCCAGCCTCCGTGCCGACCGCCGCGCCCCTGACACAATTCCCCACCTTCACCCCACTGCCCACAGAAACCCCAACCCCGCTTCCTACCGCCACCCTCCCGGATACAGCCACCCCCTCTGTCACCCCCCCTCCATCAGATACGGAAACCCCACCGGTGGACACTCCCACATCGCAACCCGAAACGGGCACCCCAAACACCCCTA
>JABWBV010000113.1 GCA_013359445.1 Anaerolineales bacterium
GGCGGCGCGGATGATGGCGTCTTCGTCCACGGGCGGGTGGCCGCGGACGCCGCGCAGGAGGGCGGCCCCACGCAGGGCGCGGAGGGCGCGGCGGATGTCGTCTTCGGTGGTGGGGAGCAGGATGAGGCGCGTGTCGCGCAGAACTTCGACAAGGATGCCGCCGATGCCAATCGAGAGCAACAGGCCAAATTGCGGGTCGTTGATCAGGCCGAGGATGAGTTCGACGCCGGGGGCGGCCATTTTTTGGACGAGGACGCGCGGCCCGAGGCGGGTGGCGAGGTCTTCGTAGGCGGTACGGAGGGCGTCGGGGGTGCGGAGGTTGAGGTGCAGGCCCCCCGCGTCGGTTTTGTGGAGAATCCCGTTGGCGGTTTTTAATGCGAGGGGGTAGCCGATCTGTTCCGCGGTAGTGAGGGCTTCTGCGAGGGACTCGGCGATTTTTTCCGGCGGGTGGGGGAGGCCGTAGCGGGCGAGGAGTTGTTTGGAGGTGTGTTCGTCGAGGGGGGAAGAGAAATTAGGAATTAGGAATTGGGAATTAGGAATGGGGAATGGTGGGTTTGTTGGTTTGTTGGTTTGCTGATTTGAGATTTGCTGATTTGCCCGCTCGCAGTAATCGAACAGATGCCTTACCGCTCTCAGGCCGGTTTCGGTGCCCATGAGGACGGGGATGCCGGCGGCGCGGAGGCGGGCCATTTGCTCTTCGCTGGCGGCGGAGGTGACGTTGACGAGGAAGGCAAAGGGTTTGGTGAAATGGGAGAGGGTGGGAATCGTATGGGTGTCCCCACACACAATGTCTACGTAGGTCGGCGGGATGTTGGACTCGCGCATGAGGTCTACGGCGAACAGGCTGAGGCCGGTGGCGGGGTCGGCGTCGAGGGCGAGGAGGCTGTCGCGGTAGATGCGATCCACTTCGTTGCCCGTGCCCCACGCGTCGAGCGGGTTGACCGGTTCGAGGCCGGGGTCGAGGATTTCGGCGAGGCGGGTTTGGGTGGCGGGGGAAATTTGGGCAAACGGAACCCCGATTTCGTCGGCCATGTCTACGAGCAGGCCGCGTTCCCCGCCGGAGTCGAGGGTGGCGGCGATAGCGCGGGGGTGCGGACGCCATCCGGTGGCGAAGAGTTCGAGCGTGTCCATCATCTCGTCGAGGGAGCGGACGCGGCGGACGTTGTACCTGTCGAAGAGGGCGTTGTACACCGCGTCGTTTCCGGCGAGCGCGCCGCTGTGGGATTGGGCGAGACGCGCGCCCCGTTCACTGCGCCCCACCTTCAGCACGACGACGGGGACATCGCGCGCGTTGGCGTCCGCGAGCGCGGCGCGGAACCCCGCGGGGTCGCGGACGGTTTCGAGAAAGATGCCGATGACGCGGGTGGTGGGGTCTTGCAGGGCAAAGTGCATGTAATCGGCGGCGGTGGTGGCGATTTCATTCCCCGCGGAGATGACGTAGTTGAAGTGCAGGTGGCGGTTGTTTTGCCAGATCGAATCAAACACTGACCCGCTGTGGCTGATGAAGGTGATGTGCCCGGACGGGGTGCCGGGGACGACCGGGTAGCCGGACACGACCAGTTTTTGCCCGAAGGCGAGAAAGCCCATGCAGTTGGGGCCGCAGATGGCGATGTCGTGCTGACGGGCGAGGGCGGCGATGGCTTTTTCCGTGGCTCGGGGGTCGCCGGTTTCGTTGTGCGCGCTCCCGAAGATGACTGCGGCGCGGATGCCTTGCGCGGCGACTTCTTCAAACGCGGGGAGCAGGGCGCGGTTGGGGACGGCGAGGATGGCGAGGTCGGGGGTCTCGGGGAGGGCGCCGAGGGTGGGGTAAATGGGTTGGGCGTAGAGGGTTTCGTACCGGGGGTTGATGCCGTAGATTTTCCCCTCGTAGCCGAAGGAGTGGAGGTTGGTATACACCTGTCCCCCAAACCGGTCGGGGGTGCTGATGCCGATGAGGGCGACGGTGTGGGCGTGGAGGAGGGGGGTGAGGTTCATAGAGGCTTGCCGAAAAAAGATATGCTAACGGATGTCCGTTAGCATATCTTTTTTCGGCGGAATTGACTAGGCGTTTGCGAGGGCGTCTTTGACCGCGTCTTCGAGGGCCGTGGCGATCTCGGTGATGTCTTCGTCGGTGAGGGCGGCGCACATGAACCAGGGTTCGCGGGAGTCGGGGTCGGTGATGACACCGCGCTTGACGAGGCGGGCGGCCACTTCCTGGTAAAACCAGTTATCGCTCGTCTTCCATTCGCGGTATTCGCGGGGGGCTTCGCGGGCGAAAATCAGGCTGAACATGCTGGGATGCCCGGAGAAGGAAAATTCCAGGTCAAAGTTGGAGAGCACTTCGCCGATGACGGTTTGGAGTTTTTCGCCGTTTTTCTTGACCTGATCGAGGGCGTCGGTGTTTTGGTAAATGCCCAGGGCGGTGTTGGCCGCGGCCATGCTAAGACGATTGCCGGAAAATGTGCCGCCATGCGTGACACCACTGCCGATGTTCTGCATGAGTTCGCGTTTGCCGCCGAACGCCGCGACGGGGTAGCCGTTGCCCATCGCTTTCGCATACGTTGCCAGGTCGGGGATCACGCCGAAGACTTCTTGCGCGCCCCCCCGCGCGAGGCGGAACCCGGTCTTCACCTCGTCCATGATCATGACGATGCCGTTTTCGTCACACAGGCGGCGAATGGTGCGGAGAAATTCCGGGTCGGGGAGGATGCCGCCACAGTTGCCCAGGACGGGTTCGACGAGCACCGCGGCGATCTCGCCCCAGGATTGTTCCAGGGTGCGTTCGAGGACTTCGCTGTCGTTGAAGGGGAGCATGATGACCAGTTGCTGGTGAAATTTGGGGACGCCGGAACTGATCGGGTATGCAACGGGACTGCGCCGGTTGGACGACCAGTAGCCATCGCCGCCGATGTTGGCCGCGAACATGACGCTGTCGTGCAGGCCGTGATATTGGCCCTCGAACATGATGAGCTTTTCGCGTCCGGTGTAGGCGCGGGCGAGGCGGAGGGCGTGCATGGTGGCCTCGGTGCCGGAGTTGGCAAAGCGCACCATCTCGACGCAGGGGCACAAGTCCACCATCTTTTTGGCGACCTCGGTCTCTTCGGGGACGCTCATCGCGAAGGTGACGCCGCGTTGGAGGGCCTCGATAACGGCGGCATCCACACGGTCATCGGCGTGGCCCAAAATGGCGGGGCCGTAGCCGAGACGGAGGTCAATGTAACGGTTGCCGTCCACGTCCCAAATATGCGCGCCTTTGCCGCGCACAATGTAGCGGGTGTCGAGTTCGCCCCAATAACGGTAATTGGAGGTGACACCGAGCGGTAAATAAGATGAGGCCTTTCGGAAATATTCGTTGGATTGGGTGAGCGATTGGGTAGGCGATTGGGTGAGCGATGGGGTGAGCGTAAGCATAAAGCACTTCCTTTGGGTGGAGCAACGGGGCAATTGCCATCTGGCGATCGCAATCTAACGATCGCAATCTAACGATTGCAATCTGGCGATTGAAATCGCGGCAACCCTTTACGAAACCTGCCTTCGCAGGTTTAAGCCGGCGGAGGCCGACTTTGGAATTGTGGGTGCAGATTCAACTGCCGAACATTGCTTTTACGGTTGGAGTTTCCGCTCAATACTGGTTGTGGGTAGTCTAGCTCCCTGTGGGAAAGAGCCGTCGCAGGTTCCAAATTCTGAAGTTTTGGGGTATGGTTATTGCAGTCTCCTTATCTGCATACTTCGTTTTGGGTGAGACGGCCAAACAGCGCACAAGGCCCTATGCTACGGCCTAAACCGTATTGGGAGGGCGAATGTGTCCAGCGTGTTTTGTGGGGGAGGTTGTGCAAGCCAGGGGCCTCATTCCCGGAGAAACAACGACTATTAACAAAACATTATGGGCACACCAGGGCACTTGGCAGTCTACCATAGTCGCTTGTATAATGTCAATAAAAATTTGCCCATGTGCTTGTTGATTGCCCAAATATTTGGCGAAATTATGGTGTATATATAGAAAATGCGTAATTTTTTTCACAAAGTCCAACGACGAATTCGTGGAGTCTGGCAGGGAATACAGCAATTGCCTGTTTTGGTGTGGTTAGTTTGGCTGGCAATTTTCCTGGATACATTACTGTATACGGGGGTTTTGCCTTTGCTCGACGAAATTGGTAAGACCGAGCAACTCCACGATGGGCGGTTGGGGCTGATTTTAGCGGCGTATTCGTTTACCGGCGTGTTTGCGTGTGTGCCGTTTGGCCTGCTCAGTGATCGGTGGCGGCCGCGCCCCATTTTGATCGGGAGCGTGATCGGGATTTCGGCGGGCGGGCTGGTGGTGGCCGCATTTCCCACGCCGACGGGGATCATGATCGGGCGGGCGTTGCAAGGGTTGGCGAGTTCGGCGTTGTGGACGGCGGGGATGGCGGTAGTGAGTGAACAAGCCGGGCCGGCGCGGCGGGGGCAGGCCGTGGCACGGATTTATTCGGCGGCGTCGGCGGGGGAGTTGACGGGGCCGTTGGTGAGTGGGTTTTTGTTTGAGTGGGGGCGGTGGGGGATTTCGCCGTATTTTGGCCTGGCGGCGATGTTGGGCGGGGTGCTGACGCGGGGGTTGGTGCGGCATCGGCGGGATATCGCGTCCCCTGTCGCGGAGGTGCCTCGCGTGGAGGCTACCTCCCCCGCGCGGGGTGGGTGGGTTCCGCTTGTCGCGAACGGGGCGTTGTCCTGGTTGTTGGTGACGATTTATGCTTCGATGTTGTTGTTTACGCCGTTGTTGCTGGCGCGAAGGTTGGGTTTCAGTCCGGCGGAGATTGGGTTGACGTTTGTGGGGTGGAATTTGGTGACGTTGGTGAGTCAGATGGGGGTAGGCGGTTGGGCCGATGCGGTGGGGTGGCGACAACCGTTGTGGGTGGGGCTGTTGGGGTTGGCGGTTGGATTGGCCGGGTTAGCGGGGATGCAAGGGGTGGGGCCGACGTTGGGGATGTTGGCGCTGGTTTCGATGGGGATTGGGTTTGCCAGTACGGTGGTGACTTCGCATTTTTCGGGGGCGTGGGAGGCGCGGCGTCCGGCGGGGACGGGGTTGGGGACCGCGTTTGGGGTGGCGAATACGTTGTGGTCGTTGGGCTTTTTGACGGGGAATGCGGTGGGCGGCTGGTTGTTGACGCAGTGGGCGATGGAGGCGATTTTTTGGGGGTTGGTGGGGTTGCTGGTGCCCTTTGTGGCGGGGGTAGGGATTTCGTTGTGGGTGAAAAATCGGGTGGGGGGAGTTGTTAAAATATAGCTTGACTTTTGCGGGGAACGTTGTAAGATGCACCGTTAAGTTGTGCGATCACAGCTTATTTTTTTGCAACAGGTACAGAAACAGATGTACCGGGCTAAGGAGAAATGACTACCAAATCCACCCAAAAACTCGATGATGTAGACAAAGCAATTATTCAAAAATTAGTGGCGGATGGACGCCGTTCGTTTGCTGATATTGCGACAGAGTTGAAGCTTTCGGCCTCGACGGTTCAGCAAAGGGCGAACCGGTTGTTTGAGGTGGGTCTGCTGAGAATTCGGGCGATTACCGATCCCGTGGCGTTGGGGGTGCCGGTGACGGCGTCCATTCTGCTGAAGGTGGATGGGGCGCGGTTGCGAGAAGTGGCGCAGGAAGCGGCACAATTTGAGGAGGTCGGCTGGGTGGCGATCACTTCGGGGGCGTATGATATTTCGTGTGAGGTGGCCTGCCGGGATAACGAGCATTTGATCGAGTTGATCGCGGAATTGGCGGGTATTGAAGGGGTGCGTTCGACGGAAACGTTTATGTATTTACGCATTGTGAAGAATAATTATCAGTGGGGGGTTCCATAAAGTTGAGCTTTTGCCTGCGATTCAGCGGACGAATTTGCGATCAATTTTTTATTTTGATGTATGATTCAGGCCTAAATGAATTTCCAGATCTCCAAAAAAATCCCCCCAAGTAAAAGTCTCAGATTCTCGGTACTTTAACGTGAAGCGTGAAACGCGAACCTTCGTTTTTCGCTTCACGTTTTATTTTCCAGGATGAGACCCATAAGGAGCCTATGATGAACTTTCGTAAACTTTTGTTATTGTTGCCGTTGACCTTCGCCTTTTTATTGGCGATTACGGCGTGCGGTGGAGCGGCTTCGACAGGCGAAGAGTCTGCCGCCTCGGATAAAAAGATCACGATTATGGAGTGGTCGGGGTATGAAGTCACGGAAAACCCCTACCTGTTCCCCGCTTTTGCAGAAGCGTATACCCCCACCATCGAAGAGGCCGTTGATTACATCTTTTTTGCGGAAGACCCCGAAGCGTTTGCAAAAATTCAATCGGGCGTCGATGTGGACCTCGTTCACCCCTGTGAATCCTATATGGGCCTGTATGTAGAAAACGATCTGTTACAGCCCATCGACACCTCGCGCATTGAACATTGGGACGAACTCAACCCCAAACTGGTCGAATTGGGCCAATTTGACGGCGTGCAATATTTCGTTCCGTGGGATTGGGGGTACGAGTCCATTCTTGTGCGTACCGATCTGGTTGAAGAAGTCCCGGACTCGTGGGCGGATTTGTGGGACCCACAATATGCTGGAAAACTTATGCTCTGGGATTCCGGGCAGGCGAATTATGCGATGACCGCCCTCTCACTGGGGTACACCGACCCCTGGGGAAGCCTGAGTCCCGAAGTGGTTGAAGAAGTCAAACAAAAACTGATTGAACTTAAGCCCAATGTCTTGACCTATTGGACCGATTACACGCAAACCTACGACATGCCTGCCTCGGGCGAAGTCTGGCTGAGTAGCACGACCTGGCAGGATGCCTATGGCAATCTCGTCACCCAAGATATTCCCGCCGCCTATATCGAACCCACCGAAGGGCGCTTGGGATGGGTTTGCGGGTACGGGATTCTGAAAGACGCGGGCAACATAGATCGGGTGTACGAATTCCTCAATGCGGCAACCGCCCCTGAATCCGCCGCCGGGTTGGGGAATGGGTACTGGTACGGGCATGCGAACACCAGTGCCATCGATCTGATTGATCCCCAAATTGTTGAATTTATGGGCCTGGATAAAGTGAATGAACTGTTTGAGCGAACGGTGTTTTACCAACCGCTCTCAGAAGACCAACGCCAACTGGTCATCCAGATGTGGAATGAAGTTAAGGCCGCCCCGTAGTTGAGAAATGGAGAAAAGGGGAAAAGGAGAATGGCTCCTTATCCCCTTTTCTCCCCGGCTCCTTATGACATGGAACACCGCTCCCGTATCCTTACCCTTGTAAGTCTGCCAGCTTTGTTTATGCTGGTGCTATTTCTTTTCCCGTTGGGGTACATGGCGTTGTACTCTTTTCGGGCTGGCACGTTTGGTGAAGCGCGAGATATGTTTACCCTCGAACATTACCAGGCGTTTGTGAGCAATCTTTCTTACCAGCGTTTGTTGTGGCGTTCGCTCGTGATCTCTTTCTGGGTCTCGCTTTACACCGTCGTCTTTGCTTATCCAATCGCTTACTATTTGGTGTTTGGGGCTGGTTCCAAAAAACTCTTTCTCCTCACCCTGATTATCGTACCCGCGTGGGTTAGCTATTTACTCCGCGTTCTGGCCTGGAAAGTGATCCTGGGTTCAACGGGTTTGCTCGCCTCGTTTTTCACCTGGATCGGGCTGGAACTCGGCGAATCGTCCATCCTGCTCTATAGCCCTGAGGCGGTGATCATCACGCTGGTCTATGTGTGGATTCCCTTTGTGGCTCTGCCCATTTTTGCCGCGCTGGAGCGGATCGATCCGAGTTTGCTCGAAGCGGCCTATGACCTGGGATGCAACAAAATCCAGGCTTTTCTCCGCGTGACCCTGCCCCTCTCTTTGCCGGGGCTGATTGCGGGCTTCCTGTTCGTTTTCATCCCCACCGTCGGGGAGTACGTGACCCCGGCCCTGGTCGGTGGCCCGGACGGGATCATGTTCGGGAATCTGATTCAGGATCAATTTGCGCGGGGGATCAACTGGCCCGTTGGCTCCCTGATGAGTTTAGCCATGTTGGTCGTCGTCCTCGTCCCCCTGGTGATCTTTGGCCGGTTCATCAAACTCTCTGATCTCGCGGGCATCTAACCATGAACCTTCGCAAGTTATTCTCTCCCGGTGCGTTGTACTACTGGCTTTTTGCCATCTTTTTATATCTGCCTATCGTTCTGTTGATCATCTTCTCTTTCAACGATTCCACCTCGCTCCGCTTTCCGTTGAGTGGGTTCACCCTCAAATGGTACAAAGACCTGGGCAACGCGGCGGAATTGCTCGCCTCGGCAGAAAACAGCATTATCGTCGGCTTGCTCTCTTCTTTGGCCGCCACGATCTTGGGAACCATGGCCGCCATCGCGGTTGTGCGGTTCAGTTTTAAAGGGAAAAACTTCTTCCTCGCGGTCTCTGCCCTTCCCCTGGTCATTCCTGCGGTCGTTGTAGGCGTCGCCCTACTCATCCTCTTCCGTCAATTTTTTAATGTGGAATTGAGTTTGTGGACTGTCGGGTTGGGGCATGTCGTCGTCCACATTCCGGTGGTCATGCTGATCGTCGGCGCGCGGCTCGCCGGGTTCCCAGACAATCTCGAAGACGCCGCCATGGATTTGGGGGCGAGTTACTGGGGCGCACAACTCCGCGTGGTTCTGCCGATGAGCTTTTCCGCCCTGGTCGCCGCGTTTTTAACCGCGTTCACCACCTCGTTTGACGAATACGCGATGAGCGTCTTCCTCGTTGGGACCGATGTCACGTTACCGGTTTACATGTACTCCTTGCTCCGTTTCCCCCGCCGTTTGCCGCTCGTCGTCGCGATGGGCGGGCTGATCATGGCCGGGTCCGTGATCCTGATCATGTTCTCCGAATGGTTACGCATGTCGGGCGATAAACAAAATACTCTGGAGAAATAACCGTTGACCAACTCCTCTATTCCTGCTGTTCAACTCCAAAATATCACCAAAATCTTCCCCGGTGGCGTCACCGCCGTGGACAACATGAATCTGGAAATCCCCCAGGGCGAATTTTTCACCATGCTCGGCCCCAGCGGGTGCGGCAAAACGACCACCCTCCGCATGATTGCCGGGTTCGAGATGCCCACCAGCGGCGAAATCTTCATCGACGGGAAACCGGTCAGCAAAACACCGCCCAATCGTCGCCCGGTCAATACCGTCTTTCAAAACTACGCCCTCTTCCCCCACCTCACCGTCGAACAAAACGTTGCCTTTGGTCTGCGGCTCAAACGCGTACCCGCCGCCGAAACCCAACGTCGGGTAAAAGAAGCCCTCGACATGGTGCAACTGCCGGGGATGGAAAAACGCAAACCTACCCAATTGTCCGGGGGCCAGCAACAACGCGTGGCCCTCGCCCGCGCATTGGTCAACGAACCCGCCGTGCTTCTGCTCGACGAACCGCTCGGCGCGCTCGATCTCAAACTCCGCAAAGCCGTGCAACTCGAACTGAAACAACTCCAAAGTGAGTTGGAAATCACCTTCATCTACGTCACCCACGATCAGGAAGAAGCCCTCACCATGTCCAACCGGATCGCAGTGATGAGCAATGGCATCGTCCAACAACTCGGCACCCCGCGCGAGATTTACGAATACCCCAACAACCGTTTTGTCGCCGACTTCATCGGAGAGACCAATTTTGTGGACGGGGTGGTGCAAGAGGTGGGAGAAGTCGCCCGCGTGGAGGTCAACGGCCTGCGGATGCTTGGCGCCATCGGAAATGCCCAAATTGCGCGGGGGCAAAAAGTCTCGCTCGCGGTCCGCCCCGAAAAGATGAACCTGTACCCGCCCGGCAGAATGGACGTGCTGGAAACGGAAATGGGCATGGACGCCGCCGAATTTGCCCGTGTGACCGGGGGCCAACTCCCCAAAACCGAAATGGACATGCGCCAATACCTGGAAAAAGAACCGGACAGTGTCGTCCTCCCCGGCAAAGTGCTGGAAGCGATCTATATCGGCACAGACATTCGTTATCTCGTCGCCCTGAACGACGCCACCTCCCTCGTCGTGCGGATGCAAAACTTCGGCGAACGGTACGACACCACCTTCGACGCCGGAGATGATGTGCTCGTTCACTGGCCCGCCGAAAACGCCCGGATTTTGACGGGCTAATGTGCAACCGGAAACGCTCCTTCCCGTAAATAGATACGCACTACGAAATACAGAATAAGCAACACTTGTTCTGTCATCTGTCATCTGTCATCTGTCATCTGTCATCTGTCATCCGTCTTCTATCCGTCTCACTCACAAGGAGCATTTCCATGTCTGCTTTAGCGAAAAAACACATCCCCTGGTATCTCTGGCCTTTTTGGGCCTTGTGGCAGTTGATCGCCTTCATCGTCGGGCTGACCGGGCGGCTGGTCGCCGTCGTGTTAGGTCTGGTCTTCATGATCGTCGGCGTGATCCTGACCATCACCATTGTTGGTGCGATTGTGGGGATTCCCCTCGTCATTGTCGGGTTTTTACTGGTGCTAAAAGGCATTTTTTAGCCACTTGTCTCGCAAACAACGCAAAAAAAGATGGGTGACGTGTTAACGTCACCCATCTTTTTTTCACTACCCAGTTCATCGTGGGCGCCTCTTTTGGAAAGGGGCTATTCTGGCATTTTCTTTTCTTCCCCTTTCTTCGGTTGTTTTTCTTTTTTGTGGCCGTTTTCCGAAACTTTTTTCCCCTCTGCGCGTTTTCGAACTGCCTTCATAAAGGCCAGGAATAAGGGATGCGGACGATTCGGGCGCGATAGAAATTCGGGATGAAATTGTGTCCCCAACATAAAGGGGTGAACCTCACGGTCCAATTCGCAAATCTCCACCAGCCGCCCATCGGGCGATTTGCCGGAAAAGCGCATCCCCTCCTTCCCTAACACGTCCCGATACGAATTTTTAAACTCGAACCGGTGGCGGTGGCGCTCATCAACTTCATCTTGCCCATACGCTTCGGCGGCGATGGACCCCGGCTCCAACTGGCAGGGGTACAACCCCAGGCGCATCGTCCCGCCCATATCGGAGATGTCACGCTGATCGGGCATCAGATCGATGACTGGGTGGGGCGTGTTAGGCATAAACTCGGTGGAATTGACGCCCTCTTCTTCCAGCACGTGCCGGGCAAACTCGATCACCTGTACCTGCATGCCCAAACACAGCCCAAAGTAGGGCACTTTTTGGGTACGGGCAAACCGCGCGGCCAGGACTTTGCCTTCCACGCCCCGTTCCCCAAACCCGCCGGGGACCAGAACCCCATCGGCTTCCTGAACGAGTTCCCACCCTTTGTCTTTTTCCAGGCCCCCGGAATGGACCCAGGCGATGTCCACCTCTACCCCGGCGGCGAGGGCGGCGTGTTTGAGGGCTTCGCGTACACTCATGTAGGCGTCGTGCAGTTCCACATATTTGCCGACCAGGGCGATTTTTACGTGCGGTTTGGGGGTGTTCAGACGTTCGACCAGGGTTTCCCATTCGCTCCAGTCTGGCTTTTGGAGGGATTCGAGTTTGGTGCGTTCCAGTAAATATTCGGGCAGGCCAGACCGTTCAACCAGGAGCGGAATTTCGTACAGGTGGTTGGACGTGACCATCGGCACAACCGCCTCTTCGTCTACGTCACAGAACACGGCAATTTTGCCCAACAAATCTTTCGACACGGGGTAGTCTGACCGGGCCACGATCACGTCTGGGGAAATGCCAATCGAACGCAGTTCGCGAACGGAGTGTTGGGTGGGTTTGGTTTTGAGTTCGCCGGTGGCTCCAATGTAGGGGAGCCAGGTGACGTGGATGAAAACCGTGTGCTTTTTGCCGATGTCACTCCGCAGTTGCCTTAATGCTTCGAGAAAAGGCTGGGATTCGATGTCGCCCACCGTCCCCCCCACCTCTACGAGAACGAAATCGGCATCGGTGGCTTTTGCCACTTGTTTGATGCGGCGTTTGATCTCGTTGGTGATATGGGGGATAACCTGGATCGTCCCCCCCAAAAAATCGCCGCGCCGTTCCTTGCCGATGATTTCAAAGTACACCTGGCCGGTGGTGACATTGCTCATTTGACTCAGGCTGATGTCAATAAACCGCTCATAGTGCCCCAGGTCAAGGTCGGTTTCTGCGCCATCATCGGTCACGAACACTTCCCCGTGCTGGTAGGGACTCATGGTTCCGGGATCAACGTTGATGTAGGGGTCAAGTTTTAGCACGGCCACTCTAAAGCCGCGCTGTTTTAAGGCTCGGCCAATCGCCGCCGCCGTGACGCCTTTGCCCACGGAACTGACGACGCCCCCCGTAAAGAATAAATATTTGGTTTTGGACATTCTCTACCTCCAGTAGCAAACGAAAAAATGGTTCTACCGGGAATACTGTGAAAGAAACCGAAATTTTGAAGGTGGTGGGGGATGGCCATCCCCCACCACCTTCAAAATTTCGACTACTTCACACCAAAAACGGTAGAGCCGTAAAAAATTTTGTCTTCATCAACGGAAGTGTGAACAAAGAGGTTTCCGAAAAACAGGGATGCAGGGGGAGGTGCCTCCCCCTGCATCCCTGTTTTTCGGGCGTTCATCTTCCCCTTGACGACAACACAAACTTGAATTTTTGGCATTAAAAGAAGTAGGGAGAGCCGTTCGGCGGCTCTCCCTACGAGGTTTTTAGAACATTTCCTGGGGAAACTGCGGGTGTCTCATCCGACTAACTTTTCGAGGTCAGACGCGGCGCGGCGCATCTCCAAAAAGATCAACCCCAACCGCGCACTTTCCCGGGCCAGAGCGGTTAGCACGGCGTCCTCACCAATGGCGGTTAAGACAACGAAGCCTTTTTCGCCCTTGATGTACACCTCATCCAACACGCCGCGCCCCAACTCATGCGCGATCCGTTCCCCCAGGCTGAGCATTGCGGCAGACATGGCCGAAACCCGGTCTTCTTCAGAACCGGCGGGCAGGGCTGAGGCCATAATCAACCCATCAACTGAAACTACTGCAGACGCCTCAATATCGGGGGAGGCAACTTGCAAATCCCGCAATCGGGCAACCATTTTGTCAACGCGTGAGAGTGTCATGGGGATTCCCTTCGAGTGAATTAGGTAAAGATGTGTGTCAGTTTACCATAAGAAACGGACATTTGCAAAACAGAATAAAAGGAATTTTGTCGTTACGCACACTTGCCAGGCATAGCCTCGAAAAAAACGACGAATGGGAGGGAATGCCTGAATTTTTATGGGCGGTCTGGGGCCACGGAGAATGCCAGCGCCAGCGCACCTTTTACACCCGCTTCCCCGCCCAGGGCCGGGGGCACGATGTAGGTATCCATATCCTTAAGATAGGAGATTTGCAGATAGCCGTTTAACAACTGGGTCACTTTTTCCCGCACCATTGGGAACAATTGTGGCTGTTGCATCACCCCGCCCCCGATGATGATGCGTTGGGGGGCAAGGGTGCAAATGAAAGAAACCAACCCCAACGCCACATAATGCGCCTCCAATGCCCATGCGGGATGACCTTCCGGTAACGAAGCCCCTTTCTGGCCCCAACGTTTTTCAAGCGCTGGCCCGGCGGCTAACCCTTCAAAACAATCCCCGTGGAAGGGGCACGCGCCGGCAAACGGGTCCGCGGCCCGGTCGTGGGCCAGCAAAATGTGCCCCATCTCCGGGTGCATGGCCCCGTGCAGAAGTTTGCCCTCGGCCATCACCCCACCCCCAATCCCCGTGCCGATGGTCAGGTAGATGAAAGTGTCCAGCCCTCGTGCCGCGCCCCACCGATGTTCGCCCATCGCCGCGATGTTGACATCCAACTCAAACCCGACCGGGACTCCCAACCCCGCGCGGATGGGGCCTGCCACGTCTGCCCAGGCCCAGCCCGGTTTGGGCGTGGTGGTGACATAGCCAAAGGTGGGGGAGTGGGGGTTCAGGTCTACCGGCCCGAATGAGCCAATGCCGACGGAGGCCAGTGCCCCCGCGTGGGGTTGGAAAAAGGCCAGGGCCTGGGCTAAGGTTTCTTCTGGGGTGGTGGTGGAGAAGCGGGTGGTTTCGAGTAAGTCACCATGTTCGTTGCCAATGGCGCACACAAATTTGGTGCCGCCGCCTTCAATGCCGCCGTAAAGAGTCATGGGGTGCTCCTTGAAAAATGAATATGGCCCTATTTTACTCTTGACGCGCCTTTCGAGCTGATTTTCCTCAGTCTCTTGGGGCAAAAGTCTGCCAAAGGGTGACATCCCAGGTGCGACGCACTTGAGCCCGATTTGGGAGAAGGTTTTTGCCTGGAATTTTGGCCTAACTCCCTGCCAAAGTGCGTCGCAACTGGACTTTAAGAAAGGCCTGTGTGTCTCTCTGTCCGAACTCTACTCTAACTCCTTACTCCGTGCTAAACTAGATGATCGCCATGCGTCCATTTCTTGTCATGATTCTCCTGCTCAGCCTGCTGTTCCTGGCTTCCCAACCCGGCCCCGCCCTCGCGCAGGACGACATAGACACGCCCACGCCCACCCCCACCGCGACGGACACTGCCACCCCCACGCCCCCCGCCCAACCGCAGATCACTGCTCCCGCGGGCGGGGAAGCTGTGCAAGGGCAAGTGACGATCACAGGCGCGTCGGGCGTCCCGGACTTCTTTTTTGCGGAACTCTCCTTTGCCTACGCGGGCGACCCCACCGGCACCTGGTTCCTCATCGCCGAAACCTTCACCCCCGTCCAAAGCGGCCCCCTCGCCACCTGGGATACCTTC
>JABWBV010000114.1 GCA_013359445.1 Anaerolineales bacterium
AGGCGCGGGCGCGATAGCCTTCCAACACCGTGACATTTTTCGCGTGGAGGAGTTTTTTGCCCAATGGGGAGTGCATTAATTCACCCGACGGGCCGACGAGATGAACTTCCTCCGCGACGGTAGCCAATTCGGCGGCAGAGCGGAGCGCGAGTTCGCCTTTGCCGACGATGACGGCCTTTTTGTCGAGAAAGAGCGGGGCATAGCTAATGGCGGAATACCCGACCCCTTTGCCGCGATACTGCTGTTCACCGGGAACATCCAGCCATTGGACGCGGGCACCGGTGGTGATGATGACGGCTTTGGCAAGCAATTCGCCGCCCGCGGACGTTTTGACCACGAAATGATCGTTGACCTTCTCCACACGGGTGACATTTTCCATATGGCGAGCGAAGTTCAGGTATTCGAGTTCGCGCTTGAATTTTTCGACCACTTCTGTGCCGCGAATGACGAGGTGTTGATCTTCGTCTTTCAAGTCCATGTGGAAGTTGGTTTTGCCGCCCAAATCTGCGGCGACCATCAGCACATTCAAGCGTTTGCGGATGGCGTAAATCGTTGCGGTTAATCCGGCGGGGCCTCCGCCGATGATGATGATGTCGTACATAGGAGTACCTCTTGTAGGTGTCAGGTAATTAGGTGTCAGGTGCCAGGAATTTACGATCTTCGCCTGACACCTGATACTGGAGCACTTGACACATTAAGCTTCCGGTGCCTCTTCAATAAACCCCTTGTGCATCATCATTTGCGTCAACTCGCGGGAGCGGCGGATGATGTTGGAGGCGTTGTGATAGAGTTCGTCGTAACTTCGTTCGAGACGGGCGATGCCCTGTTCCTGCGCTTTCATGGCGACGGCGGCGGCTTCACGGGGGAAGATTTCCCAATCGTCCATGGTGGGCAGGATGTGATCGGAGGCGAGTTTGTCGCCAATGTGACTGGCGAGGGCGTCCGCGGCGGCGTAGCACATTTCATCGGTGATGGTCTTTGCCCGGACATCCAACGCCCCGCGGAAGATGCCGGGGAATCCGAGCGAGTTGTTCACCTGATTGGGGAAGTCCGACCGCCCGGTGGCGACAATGGCCGCGCCCGCTTCAATCGCTTCCCACGGCCAGATTTCCGGCACGGGGTTGGCGCACGCGAACAGGATCGCGTTGGTGTTCATCCGCCGGACCCATTCGGGCAGGATCACCCCCGGGCCGGGGGCCGCGAGACCGATCACCACGTCTGCCCCTTCCATCGCTTCGGGGATGCCGCCTTCGCGGTGTTCGGCATTCGTGATCTGGCACAAGTGCCATTTGTCCACGTATTCCGCGCGGCGCATGTACAAATCCTTACGGTGTTCGCCAAGAATACCTTTGGTGTCCACCATGTAACATTTCGCAGGATCAACGCCCCAGCCGAAGATCAGCCGCGAACAGGCGACGTTGGACGCGCCGGTGCCGATGAATGCAATGCTGACATCTTCTTTGGCTTTGCCGACCAGTTTGAGCGCGTTCATCAACCCGGCGAGGGTGACGGTGGCGGTACCCTGTTGGTCATCGTGCCAGACGGGGATTTCGGCTTTTTCGCGGAGGGTGTCGAGGATGCGGAAACATTTCGGTTGGGAAATGTCTTCGAGGTTGATCCCGCCAAAGCCGGGTTGGATGTTTAGGACGGTTTCGATGATCTTGTCCGGGTCTTTGGTGCCGAGCATGATCGGGTAACCATCCACCCCGCCGAGATATTTGTAGAGCAGGGCTTTCCCTTCCATCACCGGCATCCCCGCTTTGGGGCCGATGTCGCCCAGGCCGAGGACGCGGGTGCCATCGCTCACCACGGCGACGGAGTTCCATTTGTTGGTGAATTCGTACACTAGTTCGGGGTCGGCGGCAATCGCTTTGCACGGAGCCGCGACGCCGGGGGTGTACCAGATGGCGAAGTCGTTAAAATCACGAATGGTGCATTTGATCGTGGTTTCGATCTTACCCCGGTAAAAGGGGTGCAGTTTCATTGCATCGGCGGAGGGTTTCTTCGCCTTTGCAAGTAACTCGTCTATATTGAAAGTCGGTTCCTTTAGCATGGCCTCACTCCTGAAGCGCTCAGTAAAGAGTAAAGAGTAATGAGTGGGCGAAATTTACTCGTTACTCTTTACTCTTTACTTATCCCTGCTATCCTATCGCCAACTCCTGTTGCAAGTAAGAATCGGCATAAATGACCTTGTTCAATAAAATTTGGACTGTTTTCCAGATCGCGGCCTGATCGGGGTCGGCGAAATCCACATCGTCCATGTGAAGTTCACTGCCTTCGGCCACGCGGTCGTGTAGGGTTAAGTAAAGGTTTCCGAGCGGGGTGCGGTTATCCCGCTCTTCGATAATGTGGATGACCTCGTTTTGTGGGGCATCCATCGGATTGCCGATCATCATGTTCAGCCCGACACCCATCAACATCGCCAGATATACCCGGTTGATCAGGGCGCGGTTCTCGTTCGGGACCGCGTTCGAGACGTTGGACAGGCCCACCGAGATGGGGGGCGGCGGGTCCCAGGCAAATTGCAGGGTGCGGATCGTTTCGATCAATTGCGGGCAGTATTCCTGACAGCCGGAGACGGTCAACACGAGCGGGTCAATGATCAGGTCTTTGATCGGGAAATCAATTTCCAGCGCGCGCGGGATCAGTTTCTCCAGCGCGATATTCACCCGTTCATCCGCCGCCACCGGGATGCCACTCGCCCCCATCGTGAGGGCAACGAGCCGCGCGTTGTACTGTTTCGCGACGAGGGGCACTTTTTCCAGCCGTTCGGGTTCGGCGGACGTGGAGTTAATGATCGGCTGGGCTTTGGTCACTTTCTTCAGCCCGGCTTCGATGCCGAGCAGGTTAGTGCTGTCGAAACTGAGCGGCACATCCACCACGGCTTCAACGGTTTGCACCATCCACGGGAAGACCTCCTCCCAATCCTTTTTGCGCGGCCCCAGGTTCAGGTCAAGCGCCTGCGCCCCCGCTTCCACCTGTTTGACCGCCAGATCTTGAAAGAATTTCGCATCGCGTGCGGCGAGTGCGATTTTTACTTTTTCAGAGATGATATGAATATTTTCACCAATAATGTACATAGGTTTTTCTCCTTGTAGTGGTATACATCGTAGATAGGGTAAATAGAGTAAACAGGGTATGCACAAATGATCTTGCCTACCCGATATACTTGATCTCCTTTATCTACCTTGTATCCCTCCTCCATACATCTGATCTGGAGCTAACAGATCAGGAAATCGATTTCGTAAATGGACGCGAGCGGTGTAACAAAGATGACAGGCATCTACAAACTCCTGCTCGTGTTGATCCAGGTAGCGCATCGCCAACCCGGTCGGCCCGCTGGAGATCAACGGCCCGGCAATCGGGTGCTGGTGCGGTTCAAAGTGTGCCAGGATTTGTTTGAGGGGCTGGTTAAACATATTCCCGATGACAATTCCCTGGCAAAGATGCAAATTGCCGAACGGATCGAGGTGAATTCGTCCGGGGTTTTCCAGGTTTTCGTAGGGGCATTGGGGGAAAGACATCCAGTGTTGGCGCGGTTGCCCTTCGACAAGTTCGACCGCCGCCCGCCCCCGGTACATCACCCCGCCCCCCGACAAAGGCAGGCCTGGTTCCCATTCGTCGGGGTCACGCGCCCCGGCGGGGGCATCCACCGTGATTGTGCCGGTTGCCAAGCCCAGCATGGGCGCGACCGCGAGCACCCGTTGGGATTCGGGCGTTTCCAATGCCTTCCCGTGGAAAAGATCGCTGGACACGTCTATGGACTTCAACCCGGCCTGGGCGAGCGGTTTCAGCCATTGGCAGGCATCTTCCTCACTCGTTGCCCAATAGCCATTGCTGACGATCCCCACCGAAAACCCCAACGCACTCGCCAATCTGACGCCTTCCAGCAACAGGGGGTAATACAGAAACGCCTCCCCCCCTTCAAAATAAATTTCGGTAATCGTGCCCACCTCTCGTGCCTGATAGAGCACGTCCTTCAACTGCGCCATCGTAAACACCCCCGTCTGCCACGGACTGCCCCAGACGAAACAGTGATCACACTCGTAATTGCAGGTATAAGTGAGGAGGATGTGGAGGCCGGTGAGGTTCATGGTTTTTCTCTGGTAAAGGGGAAATAAGGTAGATAAAGTAAATAGGGTATATAAGGTAAGAGCTACTTAATAACAGGTACTGTATTTACCCTATCTACCTTCACACTCGGAAACTTACTCAAATCCGTATGCGGTAAAAACAACGCCGACGTAAACGCTTCATAAAACGAATTGTCGGCAGAAAGTTCGATATAGGTCATTTTGCGGGCGATCTCGGCGATGCGCGCCCGCGCGGTTTTGTCCAACAGGGCCAGATACGCACCCTTCACGGACGTATTCCCAAGAAAATGAAACTGCTCCCACGGCATATCCGGGAGCAGGCCGATTTCGACGGCTTTTTCGACGTTGATGTACTTGCCGAACGAACCGCCCACCAGTACACGCTCCGCCGCTTCGAGCGGCATCCCCACCCCGTCCGCCAGCACGCTGAACCCGGCGTAGATCGCCGCTTTCGCCCGGAGCAGGTTGTCCACATCCACATGTGAAAGCACGATGTCGCGCCCGTGCCCGGTTTCGTCGGCCCAGGCGATGACATATTCCGGGCCGTGATCGCCGTTGCGGATGCGCGGGGTTGACAGGTGGGTGTTGAAGTTCCCGCCCTTGTCCAGCGCGCCGGTCAGGAATAACTCCGCCATCAACGAGATCAACCCACTGCCGCAAATGCCGCGCGGTTTGACTTCGCCGATCACGCGGAAAGTCGGCTCGAACGTGTCCCCGTTGACCCACACTTCTTCAATCGCCCCTTTCGTCGCCCGCATCCCATCCACCACCCCCGCCCCCTCGAACGCCGGTCCCGCCGAACAAGCACATGTCACCAGCCAATCGCGTGACCCCATCACCGTCTCGCCATTCGTCCCCACGTCAATGAACAACGAAACCTGCTCACTATCATCCACCCCCGACGACAGCACGCCCGCGGAAATGTCCGCGCCGACATAGCTCGCCACGCCCGGCAGGCAATCCACAACCGCTTCGGGGTTCACCCCCAGGCCAATGTCCGCGGCCCGAAACGGGGGCGGTTCGTTCACCCCGGTCACGAACGGCGACAGGCGAATGCTCTCCGCCGGGAGGCCGAGTAACAGGTGCATCATTGTGCTGTTTCCGGCGATGGTGACTTTGTAAATCTGATCGGGGGTGGTTTGCACACGCTTGCAGGCGGTGTCAACCAGCCCGTTGATGGTGTTGAGCACCAGATTTTGCATCTCCTCGTGCCCACCGTTTTTACCAGCGTAGATGATCCGGGAAATGACATCTTCCCCCCGCGCAATCTGCCCGTTGTACTCCGCCACCTGCGCCCGCACCTGCCCGGTGAGCAAATCCACGAGCCAGACGGAGACGGTGGTGGTGCCGATATCTACCGCCGCGCCCCAGAGGGGGAGTGGATTTCCGTTTGTAGGAGGGGCTTCAGCACCCCCAGGCACTGAAGTGTCTACTACGAACGGGGTTGGTCGTAAATCCAGTAAACGCGGTGGGGTTGAGGCCGTGTCAATGATGGCGGTAGTTGTCCATTCCCCTGTGCGGAGCGTGCGCCCGATTTTGCGGAGGGTGGGTAGAGAGGCAGTGAGGGCGGGGATACCGTGCGGGCGGAGAGCAGTTTGCAGGCGGCTCCAGTCGTCGGTTTGATCGTCCATCGAAGGCGGGGTGAGCGTGACCGTAACCCGGCGGAGGGTCTGATCCCGCGCGGGGTCGTACCCGGTCGGGACGGTGACTTCGGCCAGAACCCGGTCGGTGGTCAGACGCCGTTCGACTTTTTCCTGCGGCGGGACGGTGATCTGCGCGTCCTCTTCCACGACGGATTGGCAAGCCAGCGCGTACCCCTCCGCGACATCTTCGGATGTGAGACGAAGGGTGGAGCGACGCCGGACGCCGCCCTCTTGCACGAGCACGGCACAACGCCCGCAACGTCCCTGCCCCCCGCAGGGTTGGGTAATGTCCACGCCCGCCTGCCGCGCCGCTTCGGTGAGGAGGGTGCCAGTGGGGACGTGGACGGGTGGGGTGGAGTCAAAGGTGATGGTGTGTGTGGCCATGTTTTCGTTCACGCATCACGAGTCACGTGAGACGTGATGCGTGAATATTAGTTTGGTAATTTGCCCATCGCCCCCAACACCCATTTCATACACTTGTGCCCGAAGTCGAAAAACATCATCGGGCAACCGCCGGAGATGACGGTGAGGCCGTTTTCGCGCCCGTATTGGATGGCATAGTCGGAGGCACTGGTGCCGCCGAAGGTGTTGTTGTGCATCCACACGCGGGGGACGCTGGCTTCGACGGCGTCGCGGACGATTTGGTCGGTGAGGTCGGGTTTGGTGACGATGAGGACGCCGTCAACCCCGCCGGGGATGGATTGCAGGTTGGGGTACGCGGAGTCGCCTTCGAGGGTGTCGGCGTTGGGGTTGATCGGGAAGACTTTGTACCCCCGGTCGCGAAAGGCTTTGTAGATGAGGTTCGCCGTTTGTTGGGAGTTTCGGGATACGCCCGCGACGGCGATGCGCTTTTGGGCGAGAAATTCTTGGGCGAGGGTGTCAAAGTTAGACATTAGCGAGCACTTCCTTCATAAATCTCGGCAAATCCACCGCTTCCCGCGGCCCGACGCGGATTTCCCAGCCGGGGAGTTCTTCTTCCAATTCGCCCGAAAGGACGGCGACGTGGCCGGGGAGGACGAGGCGTTTGTTCGAGATTTTGTCCGCCACGCCAAACGCTTTCACGTCCTTGGCGATGCGTTCGGCGTCGAATTTGCCTGCCGCCCACGCGGTGAGGACGCTCATCCCTTCGGCGTCGGCGACGAGGAGCCACGCGGGGAGGCCGGAGCTTTCGACTTCGTTCGCCACGCTGAAGTAGGTGATGCTGAAGTTGGTGGTGACGAGGACGGGGTCGGTGGGTTTGGGGTTGTTGATCTCGTACAGGCCGGGTTGGACCTGGATCGGTTTTTGCGGGTCAGTGTAGATGTTTTGGCGGATGACGAGGAGCGGGTAGAGCAGTTCGGGGTCGGCGCTGTCGAGGACGACGAATCCGGCGTATTTGGCGATGGCTTGCACGGCCAGCATGGATTCGTTTTCCCCAGCATCTCCGGGGAAGGCGATGAGGGGGTAGCCGAGCGGGCGGAAGTTCTTTTTCAGCGCGAGGCGGCGAATCTGGGTACTGCGGATCAGGCGGGTGGCGAAATCGCGCCCGCCCGGATCGAGGACGAGGTCTTCCACGCCTTTCGCTTTGATTTTTTCGGTGAGGTCGGCTGACGCTTCGAGCGAGTCGGCGGTGACGGCGAGGGCGGCTTGATGTTGTTTGGCGAGGGCGGCCATCGCTTCCCAGTTGGTCGCGTCGGCGGCGTAGAGGAGGGGATTTTCGCCATCTACCGCTTGCAGACCGGCGGACATTACGGCGGGGTCGCGGCTGATGAGGATGAGCGGGCGGTGGGTGGTTTCACGCACGGTGCTGACCGCGCGGGAGAACGCGCCCGGATCGCCCGTGACGGATTCGACGGCGAACCCGTCTACGGTCAGGTCAATGCCGACGTAGTTCACTTTGAACGCTTCGGCGGGGGCGACTTTGGCTTTGATGTCATCGAGGGAGAGGTCATCTTTGATGCGGATGAAGAGGCCGGGTTTGTTGAAGAAGGTTTTTTCGTGCCGGAAGAGGACGGTTTCGTTGCCCGCTTTGACCGAGTTGCCGTTCGCTTTGAGGGTGACGAGCCTGATGGGCGGGGCGGAGGATTCGGCGAGTTGCGCTTTTGCCGCGGCGGTGACGTGGGGGCACGCGGCCAGTTCGACCTGTTTGGCGGCGAGTTTCATCGCGAAAGCAAGACAGGTGGGAAATCCGCAGTCTTTGCAGTTGGTTTGAGGAAGAAGTTTGTAGATTTGAATGCCGGAGAGGGCCATGATATTTACTCCGTGTTTCGTATTCCGTATTTCAAAGATACGCAATACGGAATACGCTATACGGTCTCAGGAACCGCCATCAATTCGGCAATCGCCATTTTGACGCGCCGGACGCTTTCGGGGTGGCGGAGGACGATGATGTCTGCGCCGGATTCGAGCAGGGAAACGGCGGTGAGGGTTTCCCAGTGGAGGGCACGGTTGAGCCAGTTGCCCCACGCGGCGGGGACGCCTTCCCCGACCTTTGATTCTTTCGTCTTCCACGCTTCAAAGCCGGGGGTGACGATCATCGGGAGTTGGGTCATCGCGTCGCCTTGCAGGGCGGCGAGGCGGAGGCGTTCCATGACGGAGTAGCCGTATTCGATGCCGTAGCCGAGCGCGCCGGTGGTGGGGTCCATCAAAATCCGGTCGAGGGGCATGCCCATGTCGTGGATGAGGATGTTCAATTGTTTGGACAGGTTCACGTCCATCGGGGCGCGGGCGGTGACGAGGTGGCCGTTGGCGAGGGCGGTGGCAACGATAGTGCGGTAGTTTTTGTCTTCGCAAAGGCCGATGACGATCCGTTCGCCCTTTGCTGCTTCGGCGACGGGGACGAGGAGTTCGTTGTCCAGTTCGGCTTGCCCGGGGCCGTAGACGATGAGGGGGAGGCCGGTGGCGGCGAGGACAGCTTTAACGGCGGCGACGGCTTTGGCCGGGGTGTTTGGTTGACCGTCCGCATCCGTCAGGCTGAGGGTGAGCTGAATGAGTTCGGCTCCGGCGGCTTCGGCGGCTTTTGCCCACGCGGCGGGGTCGTTCATCGCGTCGCCCCAGGTTTGGAAGAGGAGAGGGGACCAGTCTTCGGGTTTGCGGTCGCGGATTTCGATGGCGACGACGGGGGTGTGGGGCGTGGGGGCTTCAAAGTGCATGAAGGGCAGGGATTTTTCTCCGCCGATGGTGAGGGTGTGCGCGCGGGTTCCGCCGTCCGCGGGGGTCGCGCCTAACGTGATGGTGCGGATGGCACCGGGATATTTTTCGATAGGGATTTCAACAGTCATTGATTCTCTCCGTTTAAGCAAGGGTGGATTTGCGCCAGTTGCGAATTTGGGTTTTTGCCCAGTGATAATGGTTGCAGGTGTTGGCGGTGATGAAATCGCCTAAAATCCACCGGCCTGTCCACGGTAAGTGAGCAAAAATATTTTCTTCGGGGATAGATTGGATGATTGCCAGGGTTTGTTGATAGGAAGTATGAAAATCGTTGAGCACGTCGTCGAGCGGGGTATTTTTATGCCGTTCGTAGATGTCTCTGTTCAACGCATGGATGTCATTGGCGTTTTGAGGGATGGCAGGCATTTCTCCACGTAATCCTTCTTCGTACCATCCCACAAAAAACTGTTCCCAGGCGGCGAGATGGGCAAGGACATCTTTGACCGTCCACGGACCCACGACGCCTGGCTGAGTCATTTCTGGCGCGGTTAACTCAGCCAGATTATTTTCCAACCGGCGGCGTTCGACTTCGATATCCTTGAGGATTTGTTGTTTGGACGTTTGTTTGATCATGCCTGGCCTCTGTGTTGATTTTAGAGGGGCCAATCCTGTAACATACGGGCGGTTTCTTCGGAGTGGCCGGATTCATCGCGCACCATGTCTTCGAGTTGGACCATCAAGCCTTTGTCGCCGTATTCTTCGGCTTCTTTGGCGCGTTGGGTGTAGTCTTTGGCCGCTTTCAGCTCGGCGGTGAGGACGGCTTCCATCATTTCTTTGTTGGTTTTGGCCGCGGGCACGGCGGCGGGGACAGTGGTGGGTTCTCCCCCCAGGGCGACGATTTTGTTCGCGAGAAATTGGGCGTGGAGTTGTTCATCCGCGACTTCGGTGAGGAAGAATTGGGACAACTGCGGGCGGTAAGGGCCATTGGCTTTGGCCGCGTAGGTGATGTATTGGATGATGGCGCTGAGTTCGCCCGCGAGGTCTTCGTTGAGGTGGTGGATGAGGGTTTGTTTATCCATTTTGTTTTCCTTTATACGTCTAATCCTTCACGGCCTAGCATTCCCAAAATCAGGGAAAGTTCTCCGCGATGGTGAATTTCATGTTCGATGACATGCCAGATGATCCAGTTGAGCGAGAAATTGCTCCCCCACGGGGTGAGGATGATCTGGTCGAGGTCTTCGAGGGGGAGGGTGTCGAGGTAGGCTTCTGTCCGGGTGTGGACTTCGGCCCAACCCTGTTGGATGGCCGCAAGGGTGAGGTAATTCGCGGGGGTGAATTGATCCGGCCATTTTTCGTATTGGCGGTGGATCACATATTGGAACCAACCCTCTTCGGCATCCGCAATATGGCACAGGATTTGGCCGACCGTCCATGCCCCTTCAAAAGGTGCAAAAGACAGGTCGGCCTCCGTGAATTTGTTCGCCGTTTCGATGAGTACGCGGCGGACCTGTTGCCAGTGGGCGAAGAGTTGGGTGGCGGTGGTCATTAAGTAGTGCGCTTTTGATTGAAACTTGTAAATCCGTGGATGAAAGAGGTTTTTGGGGCGAGAAAACGGATTTTGTGAATTAGGACTGCGCCGCTAAGGATGAGTGTCCAATAGAAAATGAATTCAAAAATTCCAAAGGTGAGCGCCGACTCCATACTGACATTTTTCAGGAGGGGTGTATCCATGATTCCGCGGGCAAACATGGCCCAAAGATGGCCGGGTAATGAGACCAGCCCGCCGAGGATCAAGAAGTTGAACACAGGCCGATCCGAGATTTTCAACGCAAGCCACCAGAAAAGCCAGGCAACGCCACCGTTAAGGAGCGCTTCCATCAAAGGCCAGTACCACCGGGCCGCCGGAGAAAACACATACTGGTAACAGGATTCCCAAATAAAGTCACTCGCCATGACACTTCCCCACAAACCACCCCAAAAAGCGACAGATGCCAGCACAATTTCATTGCGAAGTTTTAGGAAAAGGGGCTGGGTGATCCGGGGGATAAGAAGCCAGGCGACAACTGAATCGACCAATACTGTGATGACTGCACTCCACCAGTACATTTCGGACGTAGCCTGAAATTCAAGGTTCATGGGTTAATTTCTTTCGAATCCAGAATCCTGAGCGGAGGCTTTGCGAAGTCGAAGGGTGCGGTATTGGTTCATGGCTCTTTGTTAAACCCTGCGCGGGCACGGGCTTCCTCGCGGCGGCGGAGAAACACATCGAGCGGCTTCTCCCGCGTGGCGCGGATACCCAGGTCGCTGAGATCATCCCCGGACAGATAGCGAAGAAGATGTTTGAGCGTGAGCCACGCGGCAGGGTACTTGATCCCGCCCGCGTGGTGGGTGATGTACACGACGCGGGTGCCCTGATCGAGCATCAGTTGGGCGGCGGCGATGATGGGGATGTCCGGGGGTACGGTGGGGATGTTCTCGCCCATGATGTCTTCGGCGGTCAGCTTCGTGTAGTCAGCCTGTGTGTAGGCTTGCAGAAGTTCCCGTTGACTGACGACCCCGACCGCGTGCCCCTGTTCGCTTTCCAGCACGACGACAGCCTCCCAATCTTTTTCGAGCATCTTTTTCGCCAGTTCGACAACGGGAGTATTAAACGGACAGGTTGGGACGCCGACGGACATGAGGTCGCGGACTAATAAAACTTCGCTCATTTCACACCTATGTATTGCAGTTTGCGTCTGGAAAGGTATTTTGTTCCTTCGAGGATCGTAATAACAATCGCGAACGACCAAACCAACGCATCGCTGGTGAAGGTTGGGATGGTGCCGAGAAAGTTGTTACTATATTGCTGAGAGGCGTGAAACAAGCTCACAAGAAACAGGCTTTGTTGAGTATTGTTGAACAACCAGGTATACAGAACGGTTATTGGAATGGTGTTTACGACTGCCAGGGCGATATGACTGATGTTGGTTTCTTCCAGATAGATGATCGAAGGGATGTGCCAGACACCCCAGATGAGTCCCAATAGAACACTTGCCATTAATGCTGAGTATTTACTCTGCAAGCGTGGCAGAATGAACCCGCGCCATCCCAGTTCTTCCATGAAAGCCCCTGGCAAAGCTGTGAGGATGACCACTGGAATGACAAAAGCGATTGGGGCATCCACTTTGGATAGCGGAGAGACCACATCATAAGTATTTCCAAGCCATCTATCGACCGTTCGAGTTACGAAGAATAGTGCGGGCTGAAAAAACAACGCAAAAAGATACCATCCCAAATTCACACGCCAGATTTTGATCGGTTTGATCAGTGGCCCAATACCAGTTTTGCCCACAGCAAACCATGTCACCAGAATTGCAGTAATTCCAGGTGCCCACCTTGCAAACTGGCCTGTTGGCGTATCAGGCCCAAGAAGGGATGTACCGCCATTTAGCTTTGTTAGCAGAGCCGGAATCCACATGCCCCAGGTTATGGAAAAGGTGACAAACAGAAAAAGTGGGATAGGTTTGTTCTTGAGCATTTGTCAGATCACGGGATGTGTGATCCGCTTTTCGGATCACACATCCCGTTTCGCATTTAAAAAATCGGGTCCATGATCAACGCTGGGTGGTTATGTTCCTCCAACCACGCGAGTAATTCGTCGGTAGTGGACACATTGCGCTCGTCGGCGATGCGGTCAATCAGGTCGGGGTCGCCCTCGCGGATGGCAACGGCTTTCAGTTCGTCCGCCATGCTCTCTTTGAGGAAACTACTCATCCAGATCACCCGCTTGAACCCACCATCGGCAAAGATGAACTTGGGGCTGATCAGGTAATACTTGCCCACGCCCATCACACCAGGGGTTTGCAGACCTCCGCCCGCAATCCCAGCCAGCGTGCTGAACGTCATCCCGGCGGGGGTCATGCTGGTGTCCTCCCGGCTGACGACCATCACGCCGTTCCCTTCGGGGATAAGCATGACGATGCACTCGAAACAGCCGCACGCCGTCATCGGGTTTTCCATGATCGAATACATGGCCACTTCCTGCACCACACCGTGCGAGCCAACGCCCGCATATTCGTTCGTGCCCTCCCAGTAGCCCTTCTGCCGATCCACGGGTTTACCGAGTTTGATCGGTTGGTTGGGGCCAGTGGGGTTGATGCTGAACGACGCTTTGCAGTCCAGCCAGTTGTACGCCCCGCACAAACCGAGCCGTTCGGGGCTGACGATGCAGACGTGGTTGGGGGCGAACGATTGGCACAACGTGCAGGAGTAAAACTCTTCCACTTTGTCGTCGGTCAGGTCGGCAAGGCGTTTGTTACGGTAATCGTAAGCGTCACGGGCCTGTTTGAGGTAGTCGGTCAGTTTGTCGGGGTCGGTGTAGAGGGTGACTTGCACCTTGTCCACAATCGCGCCAAAGTCCGAGTGGAACCGGGCGTGCAGGATTTTGCCGAAATGTTCGAGATTGAACCCTTTGTCGGCGGCGGCTTGCGCGATGCGAATCCACGCGATGTCCCGTTGCCCGATGTGTTGGATGCCCGACGCGCCGTTGATGAAGTAGTGAACCTGCCGTTCCAGCACGGGTTCAAAATCCTTCTGCATCTGGCGTCCGGCCACGTCAATGACGATGCCCAAATCCATATGCCCCTGTACGGGGATGTCCTCGAACGTGGGGCCGACAATTTCGATTTTGCCGTCCACCACTTCGTCCATCGCCCGCATCCGCAGAAATTCAAACGCCCGCGAATTTTTCCCGCCGAACTCCACCCGCATCGCCGTTTTCCGCACCACTTCCCCCTCAAACGCGGAACCATACGGAACCGGCACGGGCACGTTGGACACTTTCACCTTCACGCCCCGAACTTCGATGCACTTCTGCACGAGTTGTTCGGCTTTTTCGAGGTCGGATTTTCCGTCAATTTCGTTGAACGGCAGGGATACGACGTGTTCGTAAGTGGTCACGCCCGTGGGCAGAATTTCGGGGATGACCGTATCGGCGATGACGGGGAACCCGAAGTTGATGGCCCCCGCGGCCGCCGCGTATTTCAGATCATCCACCTCGCCCAGCGCGAGGACGAACGCAAACACGCGCTCTTTGTTGTAGAGCAGAATATCCCGCGCCTGCCCGGCTTTGAGACCGCCAAATGTGAGCGCGGAACGGGTGGCAAACCCCAGGGCGTAGATCGCGCTCAGGGTGTCGGTGCCGAACGGGACGGTATAGGTGTCATACCCCAGTTCGACGCCCTCTTCCATTAATTGATGGATGATGCTCCGCCCGTTGACGTTGCCCGAAAGGAAGGTCAGGATGTTGCGGCGTTGGAGTTCGCGGACGATTTTGACCGCGACCTCGTTCGACTTCGCACACCCGACGATGGCGGCAAACCCAGGCATCCGTCCGTCCACCAGTTGAATCCCCCAAGAGCGGAGTTGGATGTCGTCAATGGGGCCGTTGAGATGGCCGTTGCCATTCCCATTTTCGCCATTTCCGGCATCCGGGCTGGTGAAGGCGGCCGCTCCGGTGTGATAGCCTGTGGCGGGTTCGGGTTGGAGGCCATAGGCAAACCGCATCGCCTCGATGGATTCGGCGGCGAGCAGGGTTGCCATACCGCTGTCGAGGGTTTCGCCCAGGTAGGGGGTCCAGTGTGCCTGCGCGGGCAGGGGGTGGAGCAATTCGCGGGCGTGGTGAATGACCGGTTTCAGTTGACCGAGCGTTTCCACCGCTTGCCCGGTCATTCCGTAAATCAAAGGTAAGTAATAAGCCGTATTGGGAAACGCAACCGGGGTATCGCTTTGTCGAGCATAAATTCCGCTTCGGCGACAAGGGCGTTCGCTCCCCGGATGGCGCGTGTAGCAATGTATCGTGACATAAGATTCTCCTCGTGTTGCGTGCTTCGTGAAACGTGAATTCATGAAGCACGGGTCACGTTTCAGTTGGGGCTTGCCCCATAAAGGGCTTCGCGCCGTTGGGCAAGCGGCAGGGCTTCGAGTTCGAGCATACGCTCGTCGCCATGGCGGAAGTGCCCTTCCGCGTTGCCAAAGCGGTCGCTTTTGCCGAATTTGTCAGGCTCATAAGCAGGCAAGCCGAGAGCGGCGCGCTTTTTGTCAATGTGTTCGAGCGTTTTCTCGATCATCACATCGGCATCGGCGATGAACTCCAATTTGCCGCCGTACAATTCTTCCCATCCTTCGCTGATGTATTTCAGCACCAAATCGCTGTCTTCTACCCGGTCGGGCATCCCGCCCACGGGCGACGAGCCGCCGAAGATGACATACGCGCCCGACGCCACACAATACGTGCCAATGGCGAGGGCTTTTTCGCTCATCCATTCGGGGGCCAGGCCGACGGCGGGGATGTCGCTGATGTCGTCGCCCAACCCGCCTTCTTCGGCCATTTGGGTGAGGACGGTCAGGATGCGGGTGTTATCCACGCACGAACCCATGTGCAGGACGGGCGGAATACCGACCGTTTCGCACACTTCGCGCAAGCCGGGGCCGACTTTGTCCAGCCCCGCTTCGCCGAGCAGGAGGCCGAGTTTGGCGCTGGCAATGGCCCCACAACCCGTTTCCACGACCAGTACGTCTTGCTTGAGCAATTTTTGGGTGACGTAGGTGTGGGAGAAGTCCTGCTGACTGCGCGGGTTGTTGCACCCGACGATGGCCGCGACCCCGCGAATGCGCCCGGACATGATCGCATCATTGAGCGGGCGGAACGAGGCCCGGTAACTGCCGCCGAGCATGTAGTTGATGTACTCGTGCGAAAAGCCGGGGATCAGGCTTTCGCGGACGTTCGGGATACGGGTCTTTTTGCGGTTGGCGTAGTTGTCAATCGCCACTTTCAGAATATCTTTGGCAATAGTGAGGGCTTTATGTTCGTTGAATTCGATGTGAGTCGCACCCTTGATTTTGACTTTTGGCGAAGTGGTAATGATTTTGGTGTGGAAATTTTCGGCGAGGCTGACGAGGGCTTGCATGACGCATTGAACATCCACCACCATCGCTTCGACCGCGCCGGTCAAAATCGAGAGTTCCTGGTGCAGGAAGTTGCCTGCCGCCGGAATGCCCTGGCGCATGAGGATTTCATTTGCCGTACAGCAAATTCCGGCGAGGTTGACGCCTTTTGCGCCCGCCGCTTTTGCATATTCGATAATTTCAGGAGTTTGGGATGCGGCCACGATCATTTCGCTCAACGTGGGTTCGTGCCCGTGAACGACGACGTTGACCATGTCATCTTTCAGCACGCCAAGGTTCGCCTGTCCCAAAATGGGGGCGGGGGTGCCGAACAAAATGTCAGAAATGTCCGTTGCCATCATACTGCCGCCCCAACCGTCCGCGAGGGCGGTGCGGATGGCGTGGTGGAGGATGTGGGTGGGGTCTTGATCGTCGCCGATGTGGGTGCGGTGCAGGGCTTCGACCACTTCGCGATCCACGCCGCGTGGGATGACGCCTTGTTCCTTCCAAAGTTTTTGCCGTTTGGCCGGGGCACGTTGGATCGGGACGATTTCCCCGCGCTGTTGGCCGAATTGGGAAATGTAGAGATCCGCGAGGTCGTTGGCAATCGCCTCAGGGGCGCGCCCTTCGATGGGGATTTTGTAACCGGCCGCGAGGGTGCGGAGTTTTGCCACGTCGCGGATGAAGTAGCCTTCCGTTTCCCCGTTGGCGACTGCTTTCAGGGTAAAGGCCATGTCACGGCCATGATCGGAGTGTGCGGCCCCTCCCGCCGCAATGGCGCGGATCAGGTTCCGGGCCTGGATCGTATCAATCGTCGCGCCGCACACACCGGTTTGACCGTCTTTCGTTAATCGGCACGGGCCCATGCCGCACAATTTACAGCACATGCCTGCCGCCCCGATGTTGCAGGGCACCATCGCATCGGCCCGGCTGAACGCAGTGGATAGGCCGATGTCATCTGCAAAAATCAACATTTCTTGCGCGGCGGGGTCAGCCGAGCGTTCTTCAGGAGTTCGTACACTTTTAGGCATGATCAGCCTCCTTGCGTTGGATGACGCCCATGCCGGGGCACGGCCATAACGGGCGTCCGGTAGAAGTTATTTCTTGGGCAAAGCTTACGGTGCGGCCTACCTGGGTATAGGCGGTCGTGTGGCGGAAAAAGGGTTTTTCAACCTGCCCTGCCTCGGTGCCGATTTCGACCGGGACGGGCATATCAGAAAGATACCCCGCCTCGTCGAGTGCGCGCTCGATGGTTTGGGGGTTGGTCAACGTTGAGTCGTATTCAACTTCAAGTGATTGAAAGGCGCTACTGGCATAGATATCCCCTACACCAGGCAAAGTGGATAGCACACGTCTCACCTCGATCACATGATGATCCGCGTACATCGCAGGCAATTTTAGGGTCAGGCTCTCCATCGGTTGGTCCTCCGCAAAATAAAAAAATGAAGCCCATTTATTATTTAGTTGTTCTACCCCCGGAAACGAAACTCCCACCCGGAAAGCCAAAAAAGACCAATTAAGTTAAAAACGAGAGGGGAGATGGCAAGAAAAACCATCCCGGCATGTATTGATTTTTGACCAATTGGCATCTATCGAATAGGGTCAACTATCCCCACTGGACGGGTATATTTGTCCTTTAAGTCCTGGGACATGTAAAGCGTCCTAGAAAAGACTCAACCCTTGTGTCGCGTCTTAATCACGCATGTTACGCACGGCCTCGGTGCAACGGAGTGCGTGTCGCACCTGCGCCTCACCTTGCGTAACATCAGTTAATTAGTCGTAACCAACAGGCGTATTCGCTGGGCTGGGAACTAGCGAATATAGGGCAAGGATAAAATACTTCATCAATCTGCAAATGGTTTGAATCCTTCTCCTTGCTTCGTCGTTAAAAGGATATCTTGTTCTCAACCCTCAAGGAACTTATGTGACTGACCCTGAATTGATCCAACGCGCGCAACAAGGCGATCCCCATGCCATTGGAGAACTTTACCTTGCTCATCACGAGCAGACTTACAAATATATCTGTTCGAGAGTGGGGGATCCGGCACTAGCGGAAGACCTGACCGGGGAGGTCTTTGTCCGGGTGGTGACGCGCCTGCCCTCCTACCAGGATACCGGCGTTCCTTTCCAGGCCTGGCTGTACCGCATTGCCCACAACCTGCTGATGGATCACTTTCGCAAAACCAATCGAACCTTTGCCGTCCAATTGGAACCCGAAGGAACACACCTCCCCATGCAAGAAAACCCCGCTTCCCAAGTCGAAACCCAACTGACGTTAGAACACCTACAAAGGGTTTTGACCCAAATGGATACCGAACAGGCCGAGGTCATCCGCTTGCGGTTTATGGTGGGACTACCGATTAAAGACGTGGCCGAACGATTGGGGAAAACAGTCGCGGCGATTAAAGCAATCCAACATCGTGGCGTGATCACGCTACGGGCCGTTTTGCAATAGAGCAAGTGAAACATGGAAGAAGAAATTTTATTTCAAGAAAATTTAGAGCGTTTAGAAGCTGGAGAAGCGTTCGAAACCGTCCTCGAGGGCGTAACCGAAGAACAGGCGGCCCAACTTCGACTGGTGCAACAGATTCGAGCGGTCTCGCAGTTTGCCCGTGAACCCCAAGTCGTGGCGAACCAACACCAGCACATCATGCACCTGTGGAAACAAAACCAGGAAGGGCGCTTCCAAGCGCGCTCGGAAGCGCGCTCGGAAGCGCACTCGGAAGCGCGTCCAAAAATGAGACTCCCTACCCCGTTCCTTAAATGGTTATTGCCGATTGGCGCGGCGATGCTCCTGTGTATGGCCGTATTTTGTATCACGACGGGAACTGTTTTTCTCCTCTCACGAGGAAATGGCGTTGCAGAAGTTACCCCGGACCGAGAAATTGTGAAAGCCCCAGAGGGGACGCCCCCAGGCGAAACAACTCCCCCCATCACAACCCCCTCGCCCAATGATCCCTCCCCCGTCGGAACCCCTCAATCCCCAACAGCTGAAGCCTTCCCCCCGCTGATCGTCCCCGAAAAAACCCCTCCTGTAGTGAGCGCCCCACACGTCGCTGTCCTGAAGGCTGTAAACGGCCTCGTCCAAATCCAACAGCCGGACAACTCGTGGCTGACCGTCGAAACCGCCGAGATCCAGGCTGGGCAAACCTTCCGCACTTGGGTGGCCTCCAGTGCCGAATTGTACTTCTTCGACGGTAGCGTAGTGACGCTGGCGGCGAATACCCGTCTCACCCTCGAAGTCCTGAACGCGCCCCTGGACGGCCCCCGCGAGATCACACTGTTCCAACCCTACGGAGAAACCTCCCACACGGTGGCCCCTGGTTCTGCCGCTTCCTACGCCGTCCGCACCCCGTCTGCCTTTGGTACGGCCAAAGGCACAATCTTTCAAGTCGTCGTCAACGAAGATAAAAGTAGCGATTTTTCTGTGGTGGAAGGCATCGTAGACGTGACGGGCAACACCAACACCGTCCAACTGTATACTGGAGAAATGACCTCCGTCGCGCAACATGCAGAGCCATCCGAACCCGTTTTCTGGATCACAGGCGAGGGGGAAGTGTCCCAAATGGGGGAAGTGTGGGTGATCGGAGGGGTGCCCTTCCAAACCCAGACCGGAACGATCATCATTGGCGAGCCGCAAATTGGCGATTTGGTCTCCGTGCGTGGGCGGCTACTCCCGGACGGAACCCGCCTCGCCGACCGGATTGCGTTGTTGGCTCCAGCCCCTCACGATCAGTTTCGGTTAACCGGCCTCGTGGAACAGATAGGAGCCGAAAGCTGGGCGATCTCCGGGCAGGAAATCCGGGTGAACGAAACCACCTACTTTGATCCTGGGATCGAAACCGGCAGTCGAGTGCTGGTCACAGGCATTATTCGAGAGGGCGGCGTCCTATTCGCAACCCACATCACCCTCCTCGAAGAAGAAGCCCGTTTTGAGTTCACCGGGCTGGTCGAACATATTGAAGATCGGGCGTGGACGATTGCTGGCGTGCCCATCACCACTGACCAAACCACTGAAATCACAGGTGATCCAGTGGTGGGCGATCTGGTCAAAGTCGAAGGCCAGATACTGACCGATGGAACCTGGCTGGCAAGCGAAATTAAGAAAGTCTCTGAAACGAACCGTTTTGCCTTTACCGGCACGGTGCAGTCTATCGTCCCCTGGGTGGTGTCCGGGATTTTCTTCGAGGTGAACGAATTTACCTTCATCACCCCTGGCATTACCGTGGGGTCACAGGTGCGTGTCGAAGGCCGCATTTTGGAAGACGGCACCTGGCTGGCTACCTCCATTCAACTTCTGGATGACGCCAATACGCTGGTTTTTATCGGGATTGTGGACAGTATCGCCCCCTGGATGGTGAATGGGCTTGCCCTGACGGTGGACGAGAACACCGTTTTTATCGGAGATATTGCGGTTGCTTCGCTCGTTCGGGTGGCAGTGTTGATCCAACCCGACGGTGCGTGGTTGGCCTTGCGGATGGAATTGATCGAGGTTGGCCCGGTGGTAGGTTGCATCGAATTTGCCGATGTCGTGTTTGACATTACGCGTGAGACGATTACGCTGGCGACTGGGTTGGTGATCCCCCGCGCGATTGCCGACATTGAAGGAGATTTGCAAACCGGCAGTCAGGTATTGGTTAAACTGTGTTTTGGCCCGGAAAATGAAATGGTCTATGCCTTCATCCTGGTCATTGGCGAGCCGCTTCCCCCGCGCCCAACGCCCACCCCTACACTACCCCCGCGTCCGACTCCCCTTCCCACGGTCATTCCTCCTCCATCCGGCGGCGGTTCGTTGACCATCACCGAAAATGACCAAACCATCTCCTTCAATTGTGATGGCGGTACCGTGACGGTGCTTGGCAACAATAATACGGTCACGCTGTACGGCAATTGCGTCTCGATCACCGTCCGAGGCAACAACAACGTCGTGACTTATGAAGGTTCGCCCATCATTACCAATACCGGCAATAACAACATCATCACCCACCGGTGATCGTGGGTCCTTAAGAAAATAGCTCAATTTTTACCCAAAGGAGAGCCACATGTTTCGTAAAAAATTCCGACTTGCCTTTGTCCTGGCATTGGCATTCCTGCCCCTCGTCCTGTTGGTAGCCTGGCTGGCAAAACCTGTCGCCGCCTCCCCCCTTCAAAGCCCACAAGGCGATCCGCCGTTCGAGGTGACGCTCGAAAATGGCTATCGCATCACTTTTATAGGTGTCAGCTACAATCCCAATGGGACCTCGACCTGGCATTACCACGTCGAGGAACTTCCCTGGGCGCAGGATTTGAGCAACTGGATGTTGGAACTTTACGACTGCCACACCGTCATTACTGCCACCCCAGAATCCTGGTGGCTAGAGTATCCCGACCCCAATATTGGGCTGAATGGCATCAAGTGGCAGGGAGCGGGGGTTCAGGGTTCGGCAGAGTTCAGTGTCACTCTAGATAAATATTGGGTCGTGGGCACCAATCACGTCGGGGCCAAAGGGCCAGATGTAGCCATTGGCCTGCTGGCCGGGCCTAGTTGCAACGAGGACATCATTGACCTGTCGAAAACGGTTGATCCCGCCGTCGCCCAGCCGGGGGATGTCCTGACTTATACGATTACGTTGACCAACATTACCGCCGTCCCCCTTCCTGGCATCGTCATTACCGACCCCATTCCGGCAGGCACCACCTACGTCAACCACAGCCTCCACTACACCAGTGGTTACGGCCAGTACCTCGCGGCGGGCCACCTCATTCACTGGCAGGGCGACCTGGCTCCAGGTCAGGTAGTAATCCTGACTTTTAACGTCTATGTGCATGATAACGTCCCTGTGGGCAGCACCATTACCAATACCGCCTATGCCCTTTATTTGGAGTCTTCGGCAAGCACCTTCATCGAAGCGGCGGAAAACCCGGCCTGGGTGCTGTTTGTTTATCTCTCCGCAGATAACAATCTGGACAACCCCGACTACCGGGTCATCCGTGATAAGGAGGCCTTCAACGCTCTGGAACGCGCGGCCTTTCTCAACCCCCGCCTGCGGATTTACGTACAGTGGGATCGCAGCCCAGACCATGCAGATGATCACCCGGACGACCACACCCGCCGCTATCGCGTCCGGCCTGACCTGAATCCTTTTGTCCTGGCAACCTATACAGAGGGCGTAGATACCTGGGATTTGGGCGAAGAAAACATGGGCGACCCGCAAGTGTTATACGAATTCATCACCTGGGCGCGGGAACGGTACACCAGTACGTATGAAGCGCTCTCGATCATTGGACACGGCGGGGGTTGGTCGCCCACGCTAGACCCGGCGCTGGGCTATATCCCCTACTTACCCAGCGGAATGGCCTGGGATGACAGTTCCGGCGATTATCTTTCCACAAAGGAATTGGGCGAAGCCCTTTACTGGGCCACCGGTGAACAGGACAATCCGTTTGATGTACTTTTCTTGGACGCCAGCATGATGGCGATGCTAGAAAATGCGTATGAGGTCCGAGATAGCGCCCGTTATTTGGTGGCCTCTGAGGGCGCAGTATGGGCCAGATTTGCCTATGACGAATATGTCCAGGGTACAGATGACACCACGACCCCGCTGGACTTTGCTACAAAAATTGTCCGTGGCTACGCCAATTCGCTAGAAGGGTATCCCCTCACAATGGGTGCATTGGCGATTGATTTGACCTCGATGAACCCATTGGTCACTGCGGTAGACGAATTCGCATTCGCCCTTACCGCCAGTCTGACCGAGACCCGCCCCTACATATCCCAGGCATATACTGCCACACAAAAGTTCGACTCCAATTGGGATGTCGAACTGGCGATCCCGGATGCGTATGTAGACCTGTATGATTTTGCATATCAAATAGACCTGCTGGTGCCGATTTCGGCCACCGCCGTCCACACGAGCGCGCAAGCCATAATGACGGCATGGAACAGCGTAGTCATTACGGAAACCCATCGCAACGGCATTCCCTGGATTGACCCCTCCGTAACCTGGAACTTTACGGGGACGCACGGCTTGTCCATTTATCTACCCCTCGGCGAAGATTTGTGGATTCGAGATTATTATCGTGGTACTGAACTGGCGTTGGCCCTGGATGCGCAATGGGATGAGTTTATCCATGAGGGGTGGTACGAGGGCGAATTGCCCCCACCCTTACCATTAGTTACCGAATTGTCTCAAGCAACCAATGGCGGGCCTACCTCCATTGACCCGGCGCAACGCGCGGGTTTGTTGACTGTCCAAAAATTCTTCATCTTCCTGCCTATTTTAAAGCAGTAACCATCCATTCAAATGAATATCCATGCGCTCGGAAAGCCCTCTGGGCGCATGGATGCGTTATTTCCCCTAGCTTTTTCCGAGTTTTCCGTATTGAAACCACCGTAATAAATCTATATACTAATGGAACCAACCGTCCCCTTTCAAGAAGGATAATGCCATGACCCCTTCCGATCCAAAACGCGCCAAAGAAATCACCACACCTAGAAGTAATATTTCCTCTCCGCCTCCTGAAAAGGCCGAAAAGGAAAAAAAAGCCGACAAAAAATTGGATCCGACAGTCGTTGTCGCCATTATCAGCGCCGTCGTCACGCTACTCACCGCGTTATTGAGTAGCCCGGTATTGCTCACTCTCGTAAACAAAGACCCTACCGAGGTATCATCACAGGCCCCGTCGGGTGCAGAAATGGGAATGTCTGGCTTATCTGGTACTTTGCTTCCAGGCGTTGCCCAAAACACCCCCATGGAAGGGCTGACAAAAGCAATCCTAACGCCTTCCCAAATCCCCTCCGTAGAGATAACGACTTCCCCCACGAACGAACAACACAATGAACCAGAGGCTCCCACTGCAACCGTAAGCATACCAGGTCTCGCTTCGGCTACTGACTTACCCCCTCCCC
>JABWBV010000115.1 GCA_013359445.1 Anaerolineales bacterium
ATTCTCGTGGCGAATTATACACAAGGAAGGGTTTTTGGGCATGAGGCTTTCCGATTTCGGCTAAAAAAATGGGTGCCAGCTTAATTTTTTGGGTTTTCCGCGTCGGATTTGTTAAAAGGGGTTATTATCTGTTGCATCAATGTTTTTTGCTAAACGCATATATACATAATGGCTCTGTCGGATTGAATGCACCCCCATTCAAAAATCCGGCTGGCTAACCTTTTTGGAGTCTGACATGAATTTACCAAAACTTATTCAAGGCGGCATGGGGGTCGCCATCTCCGATTGGCGACTGGCGAAAGCGGTGTCGCAATTGGGGCAGTTGGGCGTCGTTTCGGGCACGGCGGTGAGCCGGGTCCTGGCGAGTCGGTTGACCGACGGCGACCTGACCGGGCACGTGCGCCGCGCCCTGGCGAGTTTTTCCGTGCCCGAACCGGTGCAGAAAATTCTCAACCGGTATTATGTCCCCGGCGGAAAAACGCCCGACATGCCATATACCTCACCCCCTGCCTACAATTTACGTCCCCCGACGTTTCTCGATCAACTGACGGCGATTGCCAATTATGTGGAAGTGTTCCTGGCGCGCGAAGGGCATGGTGGGCTGGTCGGGATCAATCTGCTTGAGAAAGTGCAGATGCCCAACCTGGCCTCCCTGTACGGGGCGATGTTGGCGGGGGTGGATGTGGTGTTGATGGGGGCGGGCATTCCCACGCAAATCGCGGGGGTGTTGGACAAACTTTCGCGGCACGAACCCGTCTCGTATCGGGTGGATGTGCTCGGCGCGGGGCCGGAGGACGATCATCGCATTCACTTCGACCCGGAGCGGGTTTTCCCTGGCATCTCCAAACTGGTTGGTCAGCTCAAACGCCCGAAGTTTTTCCCGATTATTTCGTCGGTGGTGCTGGCGCAGGCATTGCTCAAACGCAGTGAGGGAGAGGTGAGCGGGTTTGTGATCGAAGGCCCGACTGCCGGGGGACACAACGCCCCGCCGCGGGCTGGGGGGGCATTAAATGAGAAGGGGGAACCCATTTACGGCGAAAAAGATGTTGTCGATCTGGAAAAAATGAAGAAGTTTGGCTTACCATTTTGGTTGGCAGGAGGGTATGGGAATCCCTTTCAAGTGCAGGCGGCGTTGGATGCGGGGGCGGCAGGCGTGCAGGTGGGGACGGCGTTTGCCCTGTGCGATGAATCAGGGATGGAAGCGGGTCTGAAGAAAAAGCTCCTCCGACAGGTTTTGGATGAGGAGGCGCAGGTGTTTACCAGCCCACTGGCCTCTCCGACTGGGTTCCCGTTCAAAGTCGCGTTGTTAGAGGGCACGATGTCTGACCCGGAAATCTATCAGGAACGCAATCGGATTTGTGATTTGGGTTTCTTGCGGTCGATTTACAAACGCGAGGATGGATCGGTCGGATATCGGTGTGCGTCCGAACCTGTTGAAGATTATGTGAAGAAGGGCGGTTTGGAGGAAAATACGCTTGCCCGAACGTGTTTGTGCAACAATTTAATGTCCACCGCCGGGTTTCCCCAACGCCGCAAAGATGGCTATGTGGAAAAACCGATTGTCACATCCGGGGATGATCTGGTGGCTGTGGGGCAGTTTGTCCGTGCCGGGAAGACGAGTTACTCGGCGGAGGATGTGGTGAATTATTTGTTAGGCCCGCTTTTGAGAGCGGAGGCGGCGGGGGCCAAACGTTTGTGAAGAGAAAAAAAGCCCGGCATCTGCCGGGCTTTTTTTGTGCGGAGCATTGACGCCGGACCAAAGGGGCGTGATATACTCCCCAGCGTTCACCCCTCTTACTTTTTACAATTTAATTTCGGAGTTTTGCCATGCCCACTCGAAACGTGATTATCACTGCCGCCGTGACCGGCGCGAGCTTTACCCCCACCATGTCCCCCTTTATGCGGTTTGACCCGGACGAAGTGATCGCCGATGCGGTGGCCGCGGCGAAGGCGGGCGCGGCGATCATCCACATCCACGCCCGCGACCCGCAGGATGGCCGCCCCACATCCGATCCGGGGATTTTCCGGGCGTACGCATCCGGCATCAAAGCGGAGACGGATGCGATCATCAACATGACGACGGGCGGGGCGACCGGGCAAACGATTGAGGAGCGGCTGAATGTGGTGAAAATGCTCCAGCCCGAGCTGTGTTCATGCAATCTGGGGACGATGAACTACGGCGGGTTTCCGATGATTCCGAAATATGAAGGCCAATGGCGGTTCGAGTGGGAGCGGGAATTTCTCGAATCCACCCGCACGGAGCCGTTTACGAGCAGTTTCGCGGACATCGAGTACATGCTCAAAACCCTGCAAAACGAGACAGGGACGCGGATGGAGTTTGAAGCCTATGACGTGGGGCATCTCTATACCCTGGCTTATTACGCCAGCCTGGGCTTGGTTCAGCCCCCGATCATGGTGCAGATGGTGATGAACACGCTCGGCGGCGTCGGCCCGGACATTGATAACGTGGTGTTCATGGTGCGGACGGCGCAACGGTTGTTGGGAAACGAGGTCGAAATCGCGGTGCTCGGTGGGGGACGGTATCAGTTCGACCTGATCACGGTCGGGGCGTTGATGGGGTGCAACGTCCGCGTGGGGATGGAGGATAATTTGTATATCCGCCGGGGGAAGTTGGCGGAGTCGAACGCGGAGTATGTGGAGAAGGCGAGGCGGATTTTTGATGAGTTGGGGTTGAAGATCGGGTCGGCGGAGGAGGCGCGGGGGAGGTTTGGGTTGAAGGGGGGAGGAAATGTGAGGTTTTAATGAGATAACACCTTCAAATTTGCAGTTACGCTCAAGATAATAGGATGACTCGCCAACACAAAAACTCCTATCGCTTATCTATTGATACATAACGCCAACCATTTAACAGTTTTTATCATGACATTAAGAGTTTATGTCAACACAAAAAGTCATAGTACTCCTTCATTAGGGGGGTTTATCAAGAAGACAGGAGAAAATATCCACCCTCATACGCAAAAATTCCTCTTCTCAATTTTCTTAATCGTACTATAATTTGATTAATCGTCTTTAATTTTTATTTTACAATCTCAAGGAGGCAACCATCCCATGGCCCGTCAAAGACGTACATCCCCTACTGTAGAAAATGCTCTAACTCGCTCCGCATCTCTAGAATCGATCGATTCCGCCCTCGATCTGGGTAGTGGTCTAACGCTTACCGCCTATCGAAGCAAAATCACAGATGTACAGGCAAAACTCACTGCATACAATGCCAAACTTGCTGAAACGGATGCTTTGTTGAATGCCCTCAAAGCTGGAGAAAAAGAACTCAATACTCTCTCCGCCCGAATGCTAGCCGGAGTGGGCGTTAAATATGGCAAAGATAGCAATGAATACGAACAAGCCGGAGGAACCCGCACTAGTGAAATTACCCGCAGTCCTCGCAGTCGTGGAACTATAGAGCCAAGTGGGTAATTAATTGTAGTTGATTAAAATCCATGATTTTTTGTCAGGGAAATAACTCGTTTGCCTATAGATGAACAACTGATGGAGGTTATTTTATGAGCAGTAAATATACAATATTGCGCTTAAGCCTTGTGGCCTTTATTTTATTCGGCCTGCTTAGTTTATTCTCACGGGTTAGGAATGTAAGCGCGTATGACATTGCCCCAACAAAAACACCTACTAAAACTCCCACCAAGACTCCCACAAAAACACCTACTAAAACATCTACACCTACTAAGACACCGACAAAAACGCCTACACCCACAAAAACAAAAACGCCAACCAGTACGCCCACAAATTTCTACCCCTATCCACCGCCCATACCTGGAACTCCGAATGCACAATTAACCTATCACTTCTTTCTCCCTATCGTTCAAAAGCCCTATGTGGATATGAGTTATTATCTTGTAACTACGGATAACCTGTACGGGCTGGGCTACAAACGTGGGCAAGCATATGAATTTCAACCAGTCGCCCAAGATGGCATCGTCATTCTCGATTTTGGGAGTCCTTATTATTACAACGGGAATTATGGTGTGATTCTCTTGGACTATATAAATTGGCCTGTTGTAAGATTTATCCCTGAAATAAAAGATTCCTTGAAGCAATTTGCAGAGGGGTATTGGGATGGTTTGGGTTCTGATAATATATCCTTCATCACTGTTGTAGTGGGGACAAACAGCGTTGGTTCTCATGTTACACACGAGCATGGAGCAGAGTGGGGCACGATGATTAATGAGTTAAATTCCTGGCTTGCAAGCCAGGGCTATAACGGTCAAATTAGATTTGTGGGTGGTAGCGATATAGAAACTGGGGTCGATTTTCGTCCCCCTATTGAAGCTCGAGCTTGGGTGGATGGGTTTACCTCTACGGGATGGCCTGAAGGATCACTACTTTATAATTATGGGACTGCAGGGGGTTGTCCTCTGGATTACCCATATACAGAACCTGAAATTCAGTACCCTTGGAACATTACACCCCAAGACTGCGACGCAAATGGTTGGACACAAGAAGATGTCTACCATGTTTCCTGGGGTTCCCTGAGTGCTTATCCATTTCCAGAAATTTATAACACGCAGGGCGCGAATGCGAATCAATGGTATCGCATTGCGCTTTATGCACAATTTGAACATGGGAACAGGATGGAATTTCGAGGAACGCTGGCTACGTATACAGCCTGCCTACAACTCCAAGATCCATGTACTGGCTACAATAATACGGCCCTTGATGCCCATGTCCAGTTGTTAATCGCGTTGAGTTCTGATCCATATGATCGGGTGGATGAACCTTTATATTGGATATCAGATTTGATGTGGTACTTTGGAAATCCATAGAAGGAGTATGGAATATGTCACGCAAATTACAAAATATTCTCATTCTTGCAGGCCTTCTCTTCTTGTTAGTGCTTCTGAATCTGCCTTTGACCAGCCAGACCAATCCAGGTGTTACCCCCGAACCAAGAGCCACGAAGGCCCCCATCGATCCTTTCATTCACTCGATCACCTTCTTTCAGACAGAATTGGCACGAACGGATTTGCCAGAAGAGGCGCGCACTTTGGTGGCGGCGAAATTGGAAGGCGAATCCATAGCGGGGACCCAAAGGGCAGAGGGATTAACATCGGCACCAACCAGACCTGCTATACCACCAGCAACACCCACTTTTGTTAGCAGTAGTTTCGAGTTTCCAGATGGGATTTATCTCAACCCACTTGATATTCCTCTTCCTGTTTTACAGGCCGATGTAACTGTGCTCACTTCCTGGAAAAAGACCACCGAAGAGAGACCCTATCGCATTTTTAGTGGCTATCTGGAGAATGATCCATCCCAAGGGATCATTATGGTTCCCCAACTCCAGAGTCCTCTATTTCACCAGTATTACACGCCCGAAAGAAGTGGTGGCGTTAGTGTGATTGCAGAAAACGGCCTTGTACTTACCTTGCAATCAACTACGGGAGCTTTATATTATTTTGATGTAGCATTAGAATGGTTTATAGATTTGCAAGGCACACCGCTTCCCACGTATACCCCATCGCCAACACCGATCCCAACGATTACGCCAACGGCAACGCCTATTCCCCCTTATCCGTAAGCCTGCATATCCTCTTGCAACAAAAAGCCCGCCTTTATGGTGGGCTTTTTTCTTTCCACCGTAAAAGCACATGGGTATAATCTCTATCACTAATCTCCAAATACCCAATTACCTAATCCCCCTATGTCCCCTCTCCCCACCCGCATCGCCATCATCGGCTCCGGCGTCATCGGCTCCGGCTGGGCCGCGCACTTCCTCCGCAACGGCATGACCGTCACCGCCTACGACCCACACCGCTAATCGTTCAGGTATAATTTAACTATCGCCTCCGAAACTCATTAACGCTCATTTCTAAAAACTGCTGAACATGAACCTGATATTTGAATGGGATAGAAAAAAAGCCCTGGTCAATCTTCAAAAACACAAAATCAGCTTTGAAGAAGCCAAAACCCTTTTTGGTGACCCATTTTTAGTCACATTCCCCGACGAATATCATTCTGAGAATGAAGACCGCCTGATCAGCATTGGTATATCCACTCGAAGTAGAATTCTTCTAGCCGTACACACTTCTTAAGAAAAAAACCAAGATACCATCACTATCCGTATCATCAGTTGCCGAAAAGCAACCGCATCCGAACGACGGATTTATGAAGAAACCCATGAATAACCCCTCCCCCTCCAAACCCGACGACATGCTCCCCGAATACGATTTCACCGGACACAAAGGCGAACGCGGCAAATACTATCAGGCCTACCAACAAGGGCACACCGTCAACATCCACGAAGACGATGGCACTGTAACCGTCCAATACTTCACCCTCGAAGAAGGCGCGGTCATGCTCGAACCGGATATCCGTGAATACTTCCCCACTTCCGAAAGCGTCAACCACGCTTTACGCACTCTGCTCAATCTCGTGCCCAAAAAGCCGATAAAAAAGATCGCCAAAAGCAAGTCTCCTCACAAGACCCTGAAATCCTGAAACCATCAAAAACCCGTCTCCCCAAGACGGGTTTTTCATTCCCCAAAAACTTGCGAGTATAATTTTCCCATTCCCACGTACCCAACAACACATTAACCATTAAAAATTGAGCATTTACAATTGACTATTAATCCCCTCCCCTCCCGCATCGCCATCATCGGCACCGGCGTCATCGGCTCCGGCTGGGCCGCGCACTTTCTCCGCAACGGCATGACCGTCACCGCCTACGACCCCGCCCCCGACGCTGAAACCCGCCTGCGCCAGAAAATCGAAACCGTCTGGCCCACCCTCGCCCGGATCGGCCTGCACCCGGACGCCCGCCCGGACAAACTCCACTTCGCCCCCACCCTCGAAGCCGCCGTCGCCGACGCCGAATTCATCCAGGAAAGTGTCCCCGAACGCCTCCCCCTCAAAATCGCCACCCTCACCGCCATCGGTGCCGCCGCACCCCCGGACAGCATCATCGCCTCCAGCACGTCCGGCTACGGCATGACCGAAATGGCGATCCATGTCCGCCACCCTGAACGGTGCGTCGTCGCCCACCCGTTCAACCCGCCGTACCTCATGCCCGTCGTCGAAGTGGTCGCGGGGGCACAAACCAGCCCCGAATTCCACCAACGCGCCGTGGACATCTACCGCGCCACCGGCAAACAGCCCCTCAAACTCACAAAAGAAATCCCCGGCTTTGTCGCCGACCGGATCATGGAAGCGGTCTGGCGGGAAATCCTGCACATGATCAACAACGACATGGCAACGGTCGAAGAGATTGACATGTCCGTCCGCTACGGTCCCGGTCTGCGCTGGGCGATGATGGGGCCGCTCACCGTCCTCCACCTCGGTGGCGGCGAAGGCGGCATGGCCCACCTCATCCACCAGTTCGGCCCCTCCCTCCAATCTCCGTGGACATTCCTCGAAGCACCCGAACTCACCGATGAACTCGCCCAAAAAGTCATTGACGGATGCAACCGTCTCACCGAAGGCCGCCCCATCCACGAACTCGAAGCCGAGCGCGACGACCTCCTCATCCGCCAGATCGAACTCCTCAACCAATCCCGCCTCTGGCACCTTGGCAACCCCCACCAAAATTCACAATTGCCAATTGCCAATTCACAATTGACAATTTCCCCTCCCCCGCATCCTTCGACTACGGGTTCCGCCTTCCCAAAGCCGAAGTCGAACCCCTCCGCCGTTCGGAAGACGAACGCCGCTCAGGATGCTCCCAATCCCCAATCACCAATCACCAATCACCAATCACCCCCCTCCGCCTTCTACGACGACACCCTCTTCCTCCAAACCACTCGCCCCTGGCAGTCCGGCGACCCCGTCGAAGCCCCCCTCCGTCTCTACCACACCACCGTCCCCCATGCGTGGATAGACTACAACGGTCACATGACCGAAGCCGCCTACCTCGCCGCGTTTGGCTACTCCTCTGACGAATTCTTCCGTTTCCTCGGCATTGACGACGCCTACCGCGCCTCCGGCAGTTCCTACTACACCGTCGAAACCCACATCCACCACCTGCGCGAATGCAGTGAAGGCGCGCCCCTCTACGTCACCACCCAAATTCTCGACTACGACACCCGCCGCGTCCACCTCTTCCACACCATGCACCACGGCGACACCCACGAACGCCTCGCCACCGGCGAACAAATGATCGTCCACGTGGACATGGCCGCCTCCCGATCATCCCCCGCCCGCCCCCACGTCCTCGAAGCCCTCGCCGCCATCCGCGAAACCCATCAAAATCTCCCCACCCCCAAAGAAGTCGGGAAACCAATGGGCATCAGGAAAAAATGAGCCTTTTTCTTGATCCACGAAGGCCACCAAGATCACGAAGAAAAAGAAAATTAGTGAACTTCGTGTTCTTAGTGGATCAATGATCTTCAGGAGCGACATGAACCTCACCCTCACCCCCGAACAAAAAATGATCATCAAAACCACCCGCGCCTTCGTCGAAAAGGAACTCCTCCCCTACGAAGACGAAGTCGAACGCACCGGCGAAGTCCGCCCGGAACTGCAAAAGCAAATCCGTGACCGCGCCCTGCATAACGGCCTCTACGCCCCCAACATGCCCGAAGACCTCGGCGGCGGGGGGCTGGACGCGGTGTCCCTCACCTTGATGGAATTTGAACTGGGAAAAGTGAACTACGCCCTCCAATCCTTTGTCGCCCGCCCGAGCAACATCCTCCGGGCCTGTAAGGGCGCGCAAATCGAACGTTATCTCCTCCCCACCGTCGCCGGGGAACGGATTGACTGCCTCGCGATGACCGAACCCAACGCCGGCTCCGACCTCCGCGGGATGGAATGCCGCGCCGTCCGCGACGGGGACGACTACCTCCTCACCGGAACCAAACACTTCATCAGCCACGCCGACGTGGCGGACTACGTCATCGTCTTCGCCGCGACCGGAGAAGACCACACCCCGCGCGGGCCGCGGAAAAAGATCACCGCCTTCCTCGTGGACAAAGGCACGCCCGGCATGAACGTCAAACGCGGGTACGAAGTCGTCTCGCACCGGGGCTACCACAACAGCATCATCGAATTTGACGAATGCCGCGTCCCCGTCGCCAACATCCTCGGCGAGGAACACAAAGGGTTCGACGTGGCGAACGAGTGGCTTGGCTCCACGCGGCTATCCGTCGCGGCGGTCTGCGTGGCACGGGCACAGCGCGCGCTCGATTTGTCGGTGGAATGGGCCGCGACCCGCGTCCAGTTCGGGCAGGCAATTGGCAAATTTCAGGGCGTCTCGTTCAAACTCGCGGACATGGCCACCCGCCTCCGCGCCGCCGAATGGCTCACCCTCGACGCCGCCTACCGCACCGATCAGGGCACCGTCAAAGACGAAGACTACGCCATCGCCAAACTCTACGCCAGCGAAATGCTCGCCTTCGTCACCGACGAGGCCGTGCAAATCTTCGGTGGCATGGGCCTCGCCGAAGAAAACCCCATCGTCCGTCTCTGGCGCGACGCCCGTGTCGAACGCATCTGGGACGGCACCAGCGAAATTCAACGGCATATCATCTCACGGGCGTTACTGCGCCCTTACGAGAAGAAGTAAAACTACTGAATTCCTGAAAACCTGATCCACTAAGTTCACGAAGAGCACGAAGGAAGCAGAAAAGAACAATCTTTGTAGTGCAAATTGATCATTCCCCCTACAAAATACTTTTACAACTTCTTTATTTTTTTAGTGAACTTCGTGTCCTTAGTGGATCGAATTTTTCCACCCTATGCCAGATTCCATCCAGATTACTCGCAACGGACAAATTCTTGAAGTCACCCTTGACCGCCCGAAGGCGAATGCGATTGACAACGCCACCAGCCGCGCGATGGGCGAACTGTTTTCGGCTTTTCGCGATGATCCCGATCTCCGCGTCGCGATCCTGACCGGGGCGGGCGACAGGTTCTTCAGCGCGGGGTGGGATTTGAACGCGGCCGCGGACGGGGATGCGTTAGAGGGCGAATACGGCGTGGGCGGGTTCGGAGGAATCACCGAACTGCACGATTTGCACAAACCCATCATCGCCGCGGTCAACGGGATGGCGGTGGGCGGGGGATTTGAACTCGCGCTCGCCTGTGACCTGATCGTGGCCGCCGACCACGCGGAATTCTTCCTCCCCGAAATCTTCGTCGGCCTGATCGCTGATGCCGCCGCGTTGCGCCTGCCCAAACGTCTACCCTATCACATTGCTCAGGAAATGCTGTTGACCGGGCGCAGAATGGGTGCGGAGGAGGCACACCGTTGGGGTCTCGTCAACGCCGTCGTCCCCCGCGCCGAGGTGATGGGCAAAGCGCGCGAGTTCGCCGCCACGATCATTCAAGCCGCCCCCCTCTCCATCGCCGCGGTCAAAGAAATCACCCGTGCCACCGCCGCACTTTCCATCCCCGACAGCTACGCGCTCCTAAAAAGCGGACAACTCCCCCACTACACCCAAATGCTAAACTCGGAAGACGCAAAGGAGGGGCCGAGGGCGTTTGCAGAGAAGCGGGAGCCGGTTTGGAGGGGGGAGTGATGAAGTGATGAAGTGATGAAGTGATGAAGTGATAAGTAATGAGTAATGAGTAAGAGGCACTTATCACTATCACTTGTCACTTAAATACGGGGGACTGCGCTAGAATCAACATACGACACTTTCCCCTCAGGACATTCTCATGGAAATCGAAGAAATTCACACCATTCCCCCGAAGAAAAAAATCGCCCTCGTGGCTCACGATGGGCGAAAGGAAGATATGCTCGATTGGGTCGCGTACAATCGCGGCACCCTCAGCGAACATCTTTTATTTGGAACCGGCACCACCGGCACGTTGATCAGCGAAAAAACCGGGCTACCCGTCTACAAGTTCAAAAGTGGCCCGCTCGGTGGCGACCAGCAACTCGGCGCAAAGATTTCCGAAGGCGATATTGATGTATTGATCTTCTTTTGGGACCCGCTCTTTGCCCAACCCCATGACCCAGATGTGAAAGCGCTCCTGCGTCTTGCGGTACTCTACAACATTCCTACGGCCTCGAACCGGGCAACTGCGGATTTTTTGATTTCGTCGCCGTTGTTTCATACGGCATATCAACGGATTAGCCCGGATTTGCCGGAACCGTTGGACAAGAGTGATGAAGTAATAAATGCACGTTAATCGCCATACGAATTTAAAAATTGACAGATAAATAGCCCAAAAATTACAAGCCAAATCATATTAAAGGGTAAAGAGACCCAGTCCCATTTGTGATTCTTTGTTATAGCTGAATTAATCGTTGCCACGATGGCCAGTGCAATCCCAACTGGCAGAAAAAATAGACTAAAAACGCTAAAAAGATAAAAGCCAAGAAAACCAAAGATTGGAAACGATAAAGCCAAATTCCCGATTGCAGAGAAGCCATATACATCCTTTCGAATACTGCGAACAAAAAAAATAGCGGAAATTGCAAGGAATAAAACGAAAGGAACTTCATAAGTTGAAAATAAAGGACTGCCAAGTGTTTCCCAGGCCTGTTCTTCAGTCCAACCACAATTTATCGGAATATCATTTACTGAAGAACCACATGGGAAAGGAAGCACTGAGTGCAGAAAAACGTTCAACCCCAACCATGCACCTATTCCTACAAATACTGCAAATCCTATTTCAATCGCGTTCAAAGCAAGAGGTGAACGCTTGTTATCAAACATCATCAATGGGCGGTCATTATGGATGTTCATTGTTTGAAGATGTAAACTAACGCTTATTAAACTGCCAAACCTGCCACACCGGAACAATCGCCCCCAGCGCGATCACAAACGCCACAAACACTCCAATCCCCCCCACCACTAACAGCGGTGGAACGGCGACGCCCACCAACCCCAACACCACACTGATCCCAAACACGACCGCGGCGGCGAGCAGAAGCCAGAGCGCGGTGGTTTGGGCGCGCTTCATCGAGGCGCGGCGGGTGCCGGAGAGGCGGCCTGTTTGCCCGTTGAGGAGGATCGGTTGGGGACGGTTTTCGTCGTCTAGGTAGAAGGTGGTGTAGACGGGCAGGTGGAGTTGGGTCCAGTTGGGGTTGGCGTAGGTGGCTTGCCAACGAAATTCGCGGAAGTGATCGGCACCGCCTGCTTTGCGGCACTCGTCCGCGGCGGCGTTTTGCAGGCCGGGGAGGGTGTCCGGCCAGGCGTCGGCGGTGGGGCGGCTGGGGAGGCGGATGAGCGGGTCGGGGGCTTTGGGCGCGCCGACGGGTTGGGCGGGGGGGAGTCCTTGAAGGCGGCGTTTGTCTTCCCGTTCTTTCGCTTTCAGGGCGGCGTTGAGGGCGTCTATTTTCTCGTGGGCGTAAAATTTGGCCTGGGTGTGATCGTATTCGCCCAATTGCTGGATGAGTTGGGCGTGTTCTTCGAGGGCGGGGGCGGGGATGTTGTGATATTGGCGTTTGAGGCGTCCGACGCGGGGTTCCCACCGGATGCGGGTTTCTTTCATCTGCTGAGTCTGCCAACCTGCGCCGCCGTATTGCTCGCGGTGGCTGACGACTTCGTAATTGAAGCCTACTTCTGCTTGCCAGGTCGCTTCCACGTCGGCGTCTACGAGGTACATGGGGAGGTAGAGGGCCTGGAGGCGTTTGCGGAGGGTAGCAGGGGTGAGGTCTTTGGGGGCAAACGGGATGCCTTTCGCGAAAGAGAGGATGTTGGCGTCCAGCGTGGGGTTGGAGACGTTGAAGGGGATGTACTTTTCCGCGGGGAGGAGGGGGGCCGGGGTTTCTTCAGCCGGGGTCAATTCCCCCCGCCAGCAGTGGGGGCAACGCGCGGGAACGGTGTCGTCAGGGGGCTGGTAGGTCCAGTCGCAGGAGGGGCAGAGGAGGGTGGGCATAGGTTTTTGGGGGGAGGTTTGATTCGTGATACGTGATTCGTGATTCGTGATTCGTGATTCGTGATACGCGAATCACGTTTCACGTTTCACGTTTCACGTTTTATACATCATCCATCGCATCGGCCTGTTTCCAAATGGTGAAACCGATGATGCCGCCGATGATGAGGAGGACAAAGCCGATGGCGCCGATGATGACGCCAAAACCGAGGACCAGGGTGATGACACCAATCAGGCCGAGGAGGAGGCCGGGGGCGAGCAGGGCGGCGAGGGCGAGCCAGACGCGGGTCCAATCTACGGGACGTTGACCGCTGATGGCACCTGTTTGCCCGTTGATGAGCATTTGGTAGGTTTTGAGGCCGGTTTTGCCATCGTTGTACTGGTACGCGCTGACGTATACAGGGAGGAGGACGTACCGCCAACTTTCGTCGCTGAAGTCGAGGGACATGGTGAAGTTACGAGTGTGGTCGCCGCGGATTTGGGCGTGGCAGTCGGCGCGGGTGGTTTCGCGCATCTGGTTGCGGGCGTTGGCCCAGGCGGGTTCGAGTTGCACGTCGTAGGCTTGTGCGTGCATCCCCGCGAGGAATTGGGCGGTGTAGGCAACGAGGCCGCCGGTGTTGAAGTTGCCGATTTTGCCGAGGTGGAGTTCGCTGAGTTTCCCTGTGGCGGGCACGAGGAGGTCATCGAAGGGGTGGCGTACCTGGCCGTTTTCCCAACGCCAACGGATTTTTGTGCGGGTGCGCCAGGTTTTGGAGCTGGAATCGTAATAGCGTTCGGTTTCGTTGTAGCCGACTTCGGCGCGCCATTGGGCGGTGGCGGTGGAGTCGAAGGTCCAGTAAGGCAGGTAGATGGGGGTGAATTGGCCGACGTTCGCCTTCTGTTTGAGCGCGGCGGGGGTCATCCAGCTACTACCGAGCCATTTTTGGACGATGGGGCTGAGTTCTTCGGGTTTGCGCTGGAAGGGGATGAGGAACCGGGGGCGGAGGGCATCTTGCGGGGCTTCGCGCTGGAGGACTTTGTTGGAGGCACAAAACGGGCAGGTGGCGGTGAGCGCGCCGGTGGGGAGGGTGGTGTGTGCGCCGCAGTTTTGGCATTCCAACTCGCGACGGGCCTCGCCCCAACCCCGGGCTGCGGCGTGTTCGAGGGTTTCGACTTTGAATTCAAATTCCTGCGCGCCTTTTCCAACGAGTTCTTTTTTGGGCGGTTCGTAGTAGCCACAGTGGGCGCATTTGAGGCCGCCATCGGCGACGCTGTAGGCGGTGGCCGCACCGCATTGAGGGCAGGTAAATTCGACCGTTTCGCGGTGTTCCTCGGGTTGGTCCGGCGCGGGGGCGAAGATTTCGATGCCGGGGATGGTGGAGGGGATGGGGAGGTAGTTGGGGGGAGGGAAGGGCATGGGGTGATTAGTAATTGGTAATTAGATATTGGGTATTAGGTATTGGAGATTGGATGGAAGGGAATCAGGAATAGGGGATTAGGAAAATGGGTTTTGGAAATTGTAAGGCATTTAACTGTACGGATTTTTTGGCTTTTGCCCTCATTCTTGATCGCTTATTCCTTTTTGGGCGGTGAGTTCGGCTTCGAGTTGGCGGAGTGTGGCGGTATCACTTTCTAAATCGGGATGCTGGACGAGTTCGTCCAGTTCGACGACTTGTTGCATTTGTTCTATGGCTTCGGAAAGGCGGCCTTGTGCGTGGAAGACTAAGGCGATATTGAAACGCGTGACACTTTCCTGGTATTGATTTTCGATTTCGAGGCAGATAGAT
>JABWBV010000116.1 GCA_013359445.1 Anaerolineales bacterium
CAAACACATGGAAATCCTCGGTGGGGGCGAGACGGGGGGGAACGAGGGGGCCATGCAAGGGAGGCGTATTTCCCGCCCGTCTCGCCCCGACACCGCGTTGAATCTGCTCTTCATCATCGGCGTGTACCTGCTCGCGGCGAGTTACGGCGACCATGAAGTGACCAATTACCTGCACCAACGCTTTTGCCTTCCCGATAATGGTGCGATTGTTGAGCAATTGAGCGCCCTCTGCCGGATTGTGATCTTCAACGACGACGAGTTTTCGCACTGGGTTTTCTTCACCGGCTTTGTGCTGATCAATGTCGGGGTTATGTTGTATCAGATCGTGTTCCCGTACCCCGCGCGGCTGGGGAAAAGGGATTTGGCACTCCTGATCGGCAACGGTATTTTCATTGGGCTAGGCGTGTTCGCCAATCTCGCGTTTGAAGTCATTGGGCTGGATTTGTATGTAGTCGCCCTGCTTGCCGCCCTTTCGTTTTACCTGCTCTGGCGAAACGGCAAACAGCCCTTATTGGTTTATTACGTAACCGCCTACGGCCTGGGTCTGGTTGCGACTTTTCTTTACAAGTTATTTATTTAATGGAGACTTTATGAACCCTCGTTCCCCTCTTCCGCCCCCTCCCACCGATAGTGCCTATGTCGCTCATCTTTGGGATTTTCCGCATCTCACGCTTGCCATCTTTGGGATGCAGGCCCAATCGCCTGAGGGGTATGCCCTGTATGAAATGGCAGGGATTCCCGCCCAAATGGAAGAAGCGCTTGCAAAAGCAGAAGGCTTATTGTGTGTCCGCTTTTTCCCCGAAGGGAACGGTGGAATCCAGCTTCAATATTGGCGTTCACACGACGACCTGGCCCGATTTGCCCGCCAAATGCCGCATACGGCGTGGTGGAAATGGCTGATGAACCATCGCGGGCAGGGATTTTCGTTCTTATCAACGCATCGGTTTTAAGTTGACTGAAGCGCGAATCAATCGGTTTTTGTGGCGTAATGGAGATGACTAAACAAAAGCGCGTCAGATGCTAATCCGGCTTGTCGCCGGACAGTTGGTGGGGAGTCCCATTACCCCTGAGACGTTTGCCCAATGTTTAGACCAAACGCAGGCGAGGGGCTTGAAACCCCATACTTTATCATGTTTTGGCATGGGAGGAAGAGACCCAAAAAGGTACAGGGTTTTCCAGACTTTACCAGAAAGTCGCAGAAAGTTACAGAACTTCGCCAGGTTTCTGGGGCGAAAATCGGGTAAGGTAGAGTGGTGAAGAAAAAGACCATGCTTGCCCATCCCATTTATATTTTCTTGGCCTCGGACTTTGATGAACAACCTGTCGTCTCGTTGTTTCGGGCCTTGCGAGAGGCACACCTGCCCGTTTTTCTGGTCAGTCTGACCCCGGATTTGGTTCACAGTCATTGGGGTTTGAAACTTCACGCTGATTTCTTCATTGACCAACTTCCGGGGGAGGGGGTGCCTGGGTTGATTTTCCTACCGGGTACGGCGACCTGTGTGGCCCATCTGGTCTCGGACCCCCGCGTGGATCGCTTGCTGACACGAACCCTCTCAGGGGGAGGGTTCGTCGCGGCGACCGCGGAAGGGCGGGAGGTATTGCGGAAAGTGGGGTTTGTGGAGACGGTATCCTTGCAGGAGCTGATTCAAGATAACAGGATGGACGAGTACGATTGATCCGATGTTTCTATTGTCTTGAGGAACACAATGAACCCCCCACTGCGTATAGATTGTTTTTCCGAACCGATTTTCCCTCCAAGGGTCATCAGAATTTTAATTGTTTTGGCTTTGTTCGCGACGGCGGGCATGGTCATCCTGCAAGAATTGAAATCTAAAAAGGCTTGGGAAACCTGAAATTTGGGGTTCCTACATCGTTAATCTCAACAGAAATAATTACTCACAAAAGGGATGATGTGTTGCAATCTTGGCCAAATCGGGTGAAAGCCTACATGTCCACCATACTTGGCTCTTGGTGAGTAATTATCAAGGTAATACTGACGCTCAAGCAAGCCTGGTCGTTGCCCCAAACCCTTTCCAGCCAACCGAAAGAGACGCAAGAAGCGCTACCCATATTGGCCGTTTATCCGGTCGAAATCGGTAAGCCCAAGGTCGCGGCGATGGACAACAGGTGTATCAGTGAAGCTACGCTTACGGGGTGCGAAAAACTCGACATTGAGCCGAATATTTCAACTGGATGCGAACCCCATCATCAAGATTGGTGCAGGTATTTTGCCGAATTGCCTGAACCCCCAGGAGAAGCGGCGAGTCCGAAGGAAAGATGGCTTAACAGTTTCAGACAACGAATGGCAACGCGATTTATCGCTTCCGAAAATGTACCATCGAACCCGTGATCGGGATCATTAAAGAAGTGCTGTGCTTCCGCCAATTCTCTTTGTGCGGCCGGTCGGCTACGGCAGGAGAATGATGTCAAGTGTGTCTGGCGATCAATCTCAAGTGCGCATGTATACCTCTTCATTTCTTGCTCAACCACAATGTCCATCAGAACAAGAAAAATTCAAACGCATTTGCACGGAAGCGAGACGAATTCATGGGGAAACCTCGTCGACTACTTCTTGTGGACACAGGTTTTCCGACCCAGGTAGCGCATGGATTTTGGAAAAGGTAAGCCTGACCGGTCCAGAGATGCTGACTGGAACCGCCTGTTTCGTCCACAAGGAGAAAGATCCTGTGTCATAGGCAATGGCGTCACTATTGAAGGATAAGGACAACTAAAAAGGGATGGATGAGCGTTCATCCATCCCTTTTTTAGGGTTTTAATTGGATTGGGAATGTTGAGGGGATGGCTCCCCTCAACGTCATCAACTAGGGTATGGCAAAAGCATCCACATCCTGACCGGTGTTGGTCAGACCTTCCACGGTCCCGTCAAAGTACACCGTCCATACGCCGTTTTCGTAGTAGACAATGTCCTCATCCTGGGCAATGCCGAGCGCAGGGATGCCCGTGTCGGCACTGAACGACAGGTAGAAGTGGGTGGCATCCACAATCACGATCCCGTCCACGTTGGCATTGGAGAGCAAGCCTGCAACCGAGGCATCGAAGAACCGTCCAAAGCTCGTTCCGTTCCAGGTGTAAATGTCGGCATCATCGAAGGGGCCAGCCACGCCCGGAATGGGGTTGCTGTTCCCACCAGTGACCGTGGAGAAGTACAAGACACCGTTGACGATGGCGATGGCATCCAGGTCCTGACCGGAATTGGTAAGGCCGTGGGCAGTACCGTCAAAGTACACGGACCAAACGCCGCTGTTGTAGTACACCACATCTTCGTCCTGTACCGTGCCTAAGCCGGTCAAGGTAACATCTCCAGCAAAGGATATGTAGAAGTGGGTGACATCCACAATCACCAAACCGTCCACATTGGCATTGGAGGGGAGACCTGCTTCGGAGGCGTCGAAGATGCGCCCGAAACCGGTGCCATCCCAGGTGTAGATGTCGGCGTCGTCATAGGGGGCGGACACCCCAGGGACTGGGTTCGTGCTTCCGCCGCTCACGGTGGAGAAGTAAAAGAGCACCGGCAGAGGCGGGGTCGTTGTGATCGAGGCCGCATTGGACGAGAGCAAAGAGTTCCCATCCGCATTGAAGGCGATGACACGATAGGTGTAGGTGGTGTCCGGGGCAACGGTGGCATCGGTGAAGAGGGTAACATCGGCCCCCACCGAGGCGACCGGAGCAAAGTCCGTACAGCCTGTGCCCGTACACCGTTCGATGGAGAAACCCTGTTCGTTGTTGGCGTTGTCTGTCCAACTGAGGGCGACCTGAACCGAGGCGGTCAGGGACGCAACCAGATTTGTCGGTGCCGCAGGCGGAACAAAGACCACACCCAGGTCAAACGCATCCAGGTCTTGGGCCGCAGTCGTCAGACCGTAGGCGGTCCCATCGAAGTATACCGACCACGCATCGTTGTTGTAGTACACCACGTCTTCATCCTGGACATTGCCCAGGCCGGGGACGTTGGTATCGGTGGCAGAGAATGACAGGTAGAAGTGGGTAGCGTCAATGAGCACCAGCCCATCCAGGTTGGCGGCGGCAGGCAGTCCTGCTACGGACGCATCGAACACACGCCCGAACGATGTCCCATCCCAAGTGTAGATGTCTGCATCATCGTATGGGGTAGCCACCCCAGGAACTGTAACCGAACCAAACGTCGAGAAGTAAAGGATGCCGTTGGCAATGTCAAAGGTATCGAGGTCGTGGCTGGCGGCAGTCAAACCACGCGCCGTTCCATCGAAGTACACCGACCAGGCACCATTGTTGTAGTACACCACGTCTTCATCCTGAACCGTTCCCAGTCCGGGCAAGATGGTTTCTTCCGCAGAGAACGACAGGTAGAAGTGGTTGGAATCTACCAAGACCACGCCGTCCACATTGGCGGTGGTCGCGAGGCCCATCACCGAGGCGTCGAATAACCGTCCAAAGAGGGGCCCGTTCCAGGTGTAGATGTCGGCGTCATCGGGTGTGGCAACCCCTGAGATCGTGCCGTTGCCAGCGGTGGAGAAGTACATCCCTGGCAGGGCTGGGGTGGTGACGGTCACCTCATTGGATGAGGTGGCGGAATTGCCCGTCAGGTTGTAGGCAAACACCCGGTAGATGTAGGTGGTGTCGGGCGCCGCGGTTTGATCGGTGTAGCTCACCACATCCACGCCTACTGCCGCAATCGGAGCGAAGGTTGTACAACCTGCCCCATCACAGCGTTCGATGCTGAACCCAAGCTCGTTGGTGGCATTATCCGTCCAGGCCAGGGCAACCTGCGTGGAGGAGTTCGCGACACCCGTCAGGTTCGTCGGTGCGGCGGGGGGCAGGTCCGGCGTAGTGATGGAGAAGGTGTTGGAGGCGGGGGAATCTCCAGCCAGGTTATAGGCAAAGACTCGATACCAGTAGGTAGTGTTCGGTTGAACGAGCGTATCGCTGTACCCAACGGCGGCAGGATTCGCCACATTGTAGGCGGTCGGCCAGGTGGCCCCGTTGTCCGTACTGCGTTCGACGCGGTAGCCCATGAGGGTGCCATTCGCACCCGTCCAGGTCAGGTCAACCTGGGTGGGGGTGGCGGTCCCGCCGAGGGTGATCGGGCCGGTAGGTGGCGCCATCGTGCAGGCCTGAACGGGCAGGGTGAAGGTGGAGTCGCCCATCGCATTGTAGGCGGCAACACGGTAGTTGTAGCAGGTGTTCGGGGCCGCAGAGGTGTCGGTCCAACTCATGCCGCCGGAGCCGCCACCATTCGCAGAGGGAATGCGGGCCAGTTCATAGAAGTTGCCCACGACGGGGACATCTTGCCGTTCGATCACAAAACCGATTTCGTTGTCAGCAAGGTCAAACCAGGACAGGCTTACCGAAGTGGCAGTGGTGCCAAACACGATGAGACTTTCAGGAGCCAGAGGAATGTCCGTGGGGGTTTGCCCAATGACCAGATCGGAGTCGGTGCTGTATCCGGCGCCGTTGAACGCCTGGACTTTGTAGGTGTAGGATTTGCCCACGTTCAGGGCTTCGTGTAACACTTCCCACTGGGGCGTGGTGGGGTCAAGGTCTTCGTAGACGATGGCGAATTTGTCCCAACTGGCGGTTTCGTCGGAAAGGCCGTAGCGAATCCAGACCAGATAGCCTTCCGCATCGGCGACGGTGTCCCAACTCACGCGGAGGGTGAAGGGGTCCAGCGGGGTGGCGGCGAGGTTGGTCGGGGCGGCAGGCGCAGACGTGGAGGTGGAGTCAGCGACGGCGGCCATGTACGGGGCACCTTTGCCGGTCAATAACCAGGCGGCGTAGGCAATGCCACCCCAGTTATCCCGCAGAGGGTTGCCGTCCATGTCGGTCATCTGAGAGAGGCCGATGACATCGCTCAAGTAGTTGGGGGTGAGCGGGTAATTGGGGTCGAAGATGTTGGGCGGACCTTCGGGGCGAACGGTGGAGGTGTCCTGATTCTTCAGGTGTTCCATGAATTCGCGGGTGTGGGTTTGCCACAGGATTTCGGCACGGGCGCTCAGGGTGGCGCTGGGGTCGGCGTCGAAGGAGTAGGTGACCACGTCCCAGTTCTGGCCGTCGGGGTAGCGGGTGGCATCTTCGAACGGAACCATGTTTGCCGGATCGTAGTTCCAGAATTTCACACCCGACATGCGGTAATCGGCGTAGCTGAAGCCCGCAGGCGGAATGCGGTTGTCGAACAGGATGAAGTTGTTGGTGAGGGCCGGTGAATCGTTGCAGGCGACCGGTTCGGCAACAGAGGGGTTGGGGAAGATGGCCGCGCCATTGGCATCCAGACAGGTGCCGGTGACACGTTCGTACACCATGACCGCGTTGTTGGCGCTATCAATGAAGGGGGTCAGTGCCCGTTCGAAGGAGGTCTGGCTGGAGTCGGTGTAGAGAGCGGCTTCGTCTTGATTGTAGTAGCCGGATTCGTACACGACATTGCCGTTGACGTCTTTGATTTGCAGGTTGATCCAGAACCGGCGGCCATCAGGGTAGCCGGAGGGGATGCGGTGCCCGGCAGTGTTGGTCACTTTGACCTGGACTTCCCATTTGCCGGTGGTGGCGTTGAAGGTGGGGCCGCTGACGATTTCGGCATTGACGGCATCCACGAGGGTGATTTCGGTGTTGCGGCGGTTGCGATCCCACATGGTGGTGCGGTCGGAGAGCATGCCGGGGAAGATGCGGGTGTCGTTCCCGGTCGGGGCGCCGATCACTTCCAGGTCTACTTCGGGGTAGAGGATGGTCATCATCGCCGACAGGTCAAGGTTTGCACCGGCGAATTTATGGAAAGCCGTTCCGCCATCCGCATTGCGGTCTTTGGCGTAGGGGAACCAGCCCGCAAGGGTGGGGTCTACGTTCAGGGAGACGGGGGTCTCATCTGAATACTCGTGTTTGAGGGTGGGCATGTGGCAATCCTGACAGCGGGTGGAGTCGGTGTTGTAGTCACTGTATTTCCACTCGGTGTAGGTGCGCTGTTCGGGCATGCCGTGATTGAGGACGGGCACGGTCAGGTCGTGGCACGCGCCGCAGAACTCAGAGGTGGTGATGAATTGGTTGCCGGAAGGAACCGGTTGCGGGTACCCTTCGCGGTTGCCGACGGTGGGGTGTTCCAGGGAAAGGGCCTGGGCGTTGTAGTCGGGTTGGCCTGTGGTGGGGTCAATCGGGGCGCCGATGGGGACTTCAAAGTGAATGGGCAGGGAGCCATCCACGGCATAGGCAAGTTCTTGCCCGGCAGAGTTGAATTGGGGCATCCCGGCGGGGACGGGGTTTTTGGGGCCAGTCCACCAGGAGGGGTACACGGCGTAGGTTTGGCCGGTGTAGTTGGTTCCATCCAACGGGAGGTCGCTGAAGTAAACATCTACCGAGCCGGAATATTTGCCCACATAGGTCATGCCATCGTTAAGTTGCAGGGTGGTGTCGCCGTAGGGGTTGCCGGGGGCGATGGTGGGATCGCCATCCTGATCGATATACGGACCCCCGGAGTGAGGCCAGTCGCTCAGGCCACTGAGCAGATTCCACACGGGGTCGTTCGGGTTGAGGTCGGCCCGTTGCATGGTGACGGCCCCGATCACCCGGTGGCAGAACTCGCACATGATGCCTTCATCGTCGATGGAGGCCAGGATGCTGTGTTGCATGGTGCGGCCTTCGGGGTCACCACCGAGCGTGGGGTCAAACCGCCCGGAGTACCAACCATTGGGGCTGTGACAGCGGAAGCACATGTTGCCCGCGCCGTTTTCGCCGGTGAGGCTTTCGACGAGGTTGTTCACGCCGATCTGATTCGCGCGGAAGATGGGGTCGCGGGCGGCGCTCGCCATGCTGGACCCGGCCCAGTTGCCGAAGTGTCCGGCGTTTTGGTCGATGGTCCCCCCGTGGCACGCGCCGCAGGTCACGACAAATTCAAAAACGTTGTAAGGAGCGGGGAACGTAATGTTTGCCAGTTCCTGCTGTTGGGTGCCGGGATTGGGCACCAGACCCCCCGCCGGAGTGCGATCCGGGACATCGGCATAGACGACGCCAGCCGTGAGCAGGGCAACGCCCAGGATTACGAAAACGGCGGCGAGTTTGGGGACGCGGAAGTTGAGAAATTTTTCGATAAGCGCTTTCATTTTGAGGTCTCCAGTTGTAGTTCGGGCCAACGCATCATGTCGAGGAAGAGAGAGGCGGATTGATCTTGGTTAAAGGTCAAGGTTCCTTCGCCGTTGGTCCAGGTATTCCCCAGGAGGGACATGTTCAAACGAGCCAGGCCGGTCCAGTTCAAGGAAACTTTAGTAGGGTCGAAGGGGATTTCGGCGATGACGGTGCCTTCGACAACTTCGGAGTTGTGTTTGGCTTGCATGGCTTCGAGGTTGGGGTTGTTTTTCGTCAGGGTCCAGGTTCCCTGCACGTACCAGTACCCCGGTTTTTGTGCGCCGATAGCTTCGTAGGGGGAGAAGGCTGTCAAGGTGAGACGAAAGACCCCCTCGGTGATAAAGGCATCATTTTTGGAAGTGGCCTGTCCCTCGAGAATGTAATCTGAGGTGATCAGCCCTTCTTTCATTTCAACAACCTGCCCTTCGCTAATCACTTCCAGTTTGGACAACTCCCAAATCGCCTGATCGCTCGTGAGCGTCGATTTATTGGCCAGGGCATTGGCCGCGACCATAACAAATGGCAAGACGACGGCCAGGATTAAAATCAATTTTTTAACACGCATGAGATTCTCCTTGTTCAACAGAAATATAAATGGACAGTAAGCGGGAATATGGTTTCATGAGATTGTCGGCACCTCCTCGTACCAAGCAAATAAGTACAAAACGAACAATAAAAATGGATAAGCTAGAGAATAATGCACCGTTTGCAGGGGGGCGGACTCCAACGGAGTTCCCCGCCTTCTTGCTTCAACTGCATCTGACAAATAACTTTCAGATGATGAAGTTCACTGGAAAGCCGTGCCGTCAGGGCAGTTTCTGGTTGGGCCAGGGCAATAAAGTACAAAGCATCTTCAGCAATCTGTTGGGCCAGGTGGTTTTGTTTTTCCCAGTTGACCGGAAGACTATTTTTCGTCTGGCAGGGATACCGTTCCATCCAGTGGGTTGGGATGTGAGCCTGTAACCAGTCGGGTTTTTGGGTTGCCGCCCCTTTCAGGGCTTGTCCCATTGCCACAAGCATGGTTTCCAACCGGTTGAGCATACAGACTGAGCGGATGACTTCCTGGGCGGTGGTGGTCCGTTCACGCCGGGCAATCAACCCTTGATCGGTCAGGGCATTGAGCAGGCGTTCCAACCCTTTTTGAGCCAGTTGGCTTTCTCGCGTTCCTAGTCGGAAGGTGCATAAACATGCCGGGTCAATACCCGTGAAGTCAATCGGCAGTTGAAGGGCGTATTTCCAATCCAGGCGGGTGCAAACAGCCTGTGCCGCTTGCAGATCGCTGACGCCTTCTGCATATTGAAACAGGGTCACCAGGGCATACAGTACGGCTGGCATGGCCGGAACAATCGCGATTGCCCTCAATTCTTCAAAAGGGAGCTGACCCAACACCTCACTCAAGCGATCCCCGATCCGCATGTAGATCGACTGCACGTTGTGCAGTTGTTTGAAGGGTCCGGTAGAGATTTTTTCTTGAGGAGCCGGAAGCATTTGAAGGGATTCCATAAAATATGAAATTAAGGTGCAAAATTAAAAAAAAAACCGGCCACCGTAAAGTGGCCGGTTTCGCTACTGGCTCTCCGAGAAATTTTCATCCAGGTTGGGATGAGTTAGCGACCAATAGAACTTCTCGGGTCAAGGCCTCCACCAAAAAGATGAAGATTGGATGAGATGTTCCTAATCTTACGATTTACGGGCTGGATTTATCAGCGTAAAAAACCTGGATTTTTCGCGCAAGAAAATACGTGGAAATTTCGGAAGGTTAAATAAAAACCTCCGTAGTTTCTACGGAGGTTTGGGACTGGAGACCTATGCATTTATTTGAGATCGAGCAAGCCACGTTGGGTAGCGTACCTTAATAATTCGACCCGACTGGTTAAACCAAGTTTCCCCGTAATATTAGCACGATGGGTTTCGACAGTACGAATACTGACTTTTAATTCTTCGGCCATCTGCCGATTCGTATAGCCCTGGGCAATCAGGCGTAGAACTTCTGTTTCCCGAGAAGTGAGCGGGTCGGGATTGTCTCCTTTGGGGGAACCGGACGTGGGGGTTTCCAGCAGGGCGCGGGTCATGGCCGGGTGAACGTATAACTCTCCCCGCGAGACCGCGCGGATCGCGTTAATCAATTCGGATTCTGCCGCGCGCTTGATGATGTACCCGGACGCCCCCGCTTGAATCGCTTCCCGCACCAGCCCGTAATCCTCGTGAAAGGTCATGATCAGGATTTTGAGCTTAGGATTTTGAGCCAGCAGGCGGCGCGTGGTCTCAACCCCATTCATGCCGGGCAGGTTCAAATCCATCAGAACGACATCCAGGGCCAGTTGGGCGGACATTTCCAGCGCGGTTTCCCCATCCTCGGCTTCCCCGACGACTTCCAATTGCGGGTCCGCGCGAAGCAAGGCACGCAAACCAGCCCGGAGAATCCCATGATCGTCCGTAATCAAAATCTTAAGTTTCATAAGGGACCTCAATAAAGAGTGTGGTTCCAACATTCGGCGTACTTTCCAGGTGCAGTTGCCCATTGAACATTTCCAGCCGTTCGCGAATCCCGAATAGCCCTAAATGATTTCCGGACATTGGTTCAGCCGTCTCAAAGCCCACGCCGTTATCTTCAACGATGGTAATCAGTTTGTTGCCGCGCCGCTCTAACAGCACATCCACCCGCGTGGCGCGGGCATGTTTAATCACGTTGGTCAGGGCTTCCTGCACGATGCGGTAAAGCACCGTCTCCAAATCCCCGCGCAGGCGAGTATCCACACCCATCGTCTCAAATTGAACCAATACGCCATGCCGGGTGCTGAAGTCTTCAATGTACTGTTGTAAGGCGGGAATGAGGCCTAAATGGTCCAGACTGGCGGGACGTAAACGGACCGCGAGCCGGTGAAGGTTTTCCAGCACCTCGTTCACTAATCGTTTAAGTTCGGCGGCTCCAGTCAGGACAGCTTCGGGTTGGTAGGCATCGCGTTCCAGGATGCGCAAGCCAACCATCAGGGAGGTAAGCGCCTGTCCAGCTTCATCATGAAGTTCGCGGGCGATATATCGGCGTTCGTTTTCCTGAATTTCGACCAGCCGGTTGGAGAGCGATTGCAGGCGTTCGTTCCCGGTACGGACTTGTTCAAAGAGCCAGGCGTTTTGGATGGCGACCGCCGCTTGATTGACCATTGCTTCGGCCCATTGAATGTGTTCCTGTGTAAAGCCGTTTTCCACCTCTTTGCCGAGAATGCACAACCCCAACACGTTTTCGCTGGCAACGATGGGGATGCTTAACCCGGAGGTCATCGCAACCGGGGCGGAGTCCCACCCCAAAGATTGGGGAATGTTGGGAATGAACAGGCTTCGCTGGGTCAGGAGCGGCATTTCGACCAGTAGGTTAGAGCCATTGCTCAAGTTGAGGGAGGTATTTTGCTCAGAGTGTGTCCAGATGTTGGGGCCACGAATGGTCCGGGCGGTCAGTCGATTTTCGTTTTCTAGCAGGCAGATACAAGCGGTTTCAAACGGGCCGAGAAGTTCCAGGTAGTCTAGCAGTTTGTCCAGAATGAAGTCTAATTTCAGTGTTTGGGTGAGGGCCAGGGCGGCGGCACCTAGCGTTTCGGCAGTTTGGCGGGACCTTTTTTCTGCCTGATAGAGCCGCACATTGTGGACCGCCATTGCGGCTTTGAGGGCGATGTTTTGGACGAAGTCCACATCTTCTTGGGTGTAGGGAAGCGAAGTTTGATCCCGGAACAGGAAAAGAATGCCCAGAATTTGGCCTTGAATCTGTAAAGGGAATAAGATCAGGCTTTTTAACCCATGTTGCTCAAAATAACTGCGATGCTCTGTCAGGATTTGCTCGTAGATACCCGCAAAATCTACTGTGGGCAAAAACAAAGGCGTTTTACTTTGGATGACCTGCCAGGCTAACCCCTCGTGCGCCGTCCGAGGGGCATGCATCATGATCCGGGCCAATGCATCGTGGGCCTCGGGGCGATCATGGTGGAAAGCGACCGGGCGGAGTTGACGTTCGTTTTCGGAGAGGAGATGGATCAGACAGGCATCCCCCAACAATTCGGCGGTTTTTTGGACGGCGGTGGTTAAGAAAACCTGATAATCCTCGTTCACCTCTTGCAGTGAGTCCAGAATCTCCGAAAGCACAATGGCGCGGCGCGCGTTTTCCTGAATCCGGCGCTCTTTTTCTCGGCGGTTATCGATTTCGGTGCGGAGGGCTTGCTCAATCTGTTTGTGAGGGGTGACATCTCGCCCTTCCAAAATGACCATCGTGACCTGCCCCTGTTCGTTCATGATAGGCTTAATGGAGACATCCACTGTAACATTCCGGTTGCCGCGCGCGCGAAAATCCTGTTCAAAGCGTGTCAGGTTCCCGCGGAACGCGGCCTCGAACGCTTTTTGAAGTTGAAGACCCGCCTCTTCGGTAATTAACCCGGTAAACACCTCCCAAAAGGACTTGCCGATCATCTCGGTTCGAGAGGTGCCCACCGCCAAAATTGCCGACTGATTGGCTTGCAAAATAACCCCCTCTGGATTGATGACACACATAAACTGAAAGGTCTGTTCAAAAACGGCGCGAAAGCGGCGCTCCGATTCCTGTTGCAGTTGTATCTGCATCATCATAGGCCGCAAATACAAGTAAAAGAGAACTGGAACCGAAATCACGGTCAGCAAAAACCCGTCCAGAAAAACGGCGTATATCCCAGGCATTTCAGGAATGACGAATAAAACCCCCATGATGCTCACTTCGACAATAAACATCGTAAAAAGCAATACAACAAAAAGGGTGACTGGCGCAAAATATTTACGCTGGTCTGGAGAATTTATGATTTGCCGGAAAACCTTGTTGGGAAAATCAAGTATAGCTTTCATAACACACCCCATTTCTTTAAGGGGAACGATTTTGGATGTGCCATGATCATATCGAAAATGGAATAAACGTATATAGGAATTGTCTCTCCCTATAAACCTGTAGGTTTTTTTTACTGTACAGCAAAAAGGATTTGTTTACAGTGGTTCGGTCAGGGTGACCTCACATTGGGACATTGCCATTTATCGCGCCCGTATCGCAAAATGCCAGCCTTGAGTGCAAAGTGAAAGTGGGGGCGGCTTGAACATTAAAAAGGGGACCGTCCGTGCCAGATTTGGGGTCATGTTTGACAATTCATTTTTATTGTTTTACAATCATGAAAACGTTTTCAGAAAACCTTTTCATGCAAAATGAATCCCCAAAAACGTCGCCCTGCCACGATTATTGAAGTCGCAAAGTTAGCCAATGTATCCCCGGCAACCATCAGCCGGGTACTCAATCGGACGGCGGTCGTCGCCCCGGAGACCGAACAGCGCGTCCGAGAAGCGATCACGGAATTGGGGTTTATCCCTCACCCTGCCGCACGCCAACTGGTTTTGAATCGCACCAATTTGATTGGCGTGTTACTGCAAGAGATCAGCGGTGCATTTTTTCCTCCGATGTTGAGAGGGATTGAAGCGGAGGCCCGCGAAGCGGGCTATAACTTACTCATCTATTCCCAGCAAAATGAAAAGCCCTCTTTCCAATTTGGGGAGCATAGTGTGGATGGGCTGATCACTTTCGCAGGGAGCATCCAAGAAACGGATATACGTCGTTACTTTGAGCGTGAGTTTCCCGTCGTATTGCTCCACCAAACGCCACCGCAAGATTGCCCATATCCCTTTGTTACCGTTGAAAACAAGTTAGGTGCGGAAAAACTCATTGACCACCTGATTGAGGTGCATGGTCTTCAGAGAATTGTTTATTTGCAAGGCCCAGAATCCCACGAGGACTCACGCTGGCGTGAAAGAGGGTATCGCGAGGCCCTAGAAGCGCATCAGATTGCGTTCGATTCACAGTTGCTCATCCGTGGCGGGTTTGATGAGGAGGAAGCGGCCAGCGCCATCCAAAAACTCATCCAGGATGGCGTAGGGTTTGACGCCGTTTTTGCTGGAGATGATGACGCCGCCGCCGGGGTCATTGCGGCTTTAAACCAGGCCGGCCGCCGTGTGCCGGATGATGTGGCAGTGGTGGGGTTTGATGATGTACCCATTTCTCGTTTTATCACTCCCCCATTGACCACGGTGCGCGCGCCCATCGAGCAGATTGGCCGGACCGCGGTTCAACTCCTGGTCAAGCAGATGCTCAACCAGCCCTGCGAGAATAAAGTTTTGCTCCCCACGGAATTAGTGATCCGTCATTCGTGCGGATGCAAATAATTAAGTGAAGGAGGTTGCCTAAAGAACCGTACTGCCCACGCACATCGTCTCATTCAAACTATTCGTTCAAAAAGGAAAAGAAGATGAAAAAGTTGTTTTCTATACTCAGCATTGTGCTTGGCTTAAGCCTGTTATTGGTGTCCTGCGGAACTAGCCCCTCAACATCTTCCCAAGAAGAGAAGGTCTTAAGAGTTTGGATTCAGTGGGGAGATAATCCC
>JABWBV010000117.1 GCA_013359445.1 Anaerolineales bacterium
ATCACCCTGTCATCCATCGCGACGGACACCTGGAAATCCACCTTCCCCCCGAAAGCGGCGCGTTTGTGATGTGAAATGAAAAAATTCCTCGCCTCCCCATTTCTCTTCTGCTCGTTTTTCCTGATTAGCCTCCTCACGGCCTGTAATGCCTCCCCGGCCCCCAGCCCCACGCCTCTCGCCGCGTCGCCCACCGCCGCCCCCACGGAGACGCCGCTCCCCCTCCCCACGCCCACGCCCTTCGTGAGTTCCCTGCCCTGGTGGAACCAAACCGTTTGGTACGAGGTCTTCGTCCGCTCGTTTGCCGACTCCACGACCGGGCCGCTGGCCTGCGATGGGGACGGTGACCTTCAGGGGTTGATTGAAAACCTGGATTACCTCAACGATGGCGACCCAACCACGCACGACGATCTTGGTGTGACGGGTATTTGGCTCATGCCCATCATGGCCTCCCCCACTTATCACGGGTACGACATCACCGATTACTACACCGTCAATCCCAACTACGGCACCAACGAAGACTTCCAACGTCTGATCGAAGAAGCGCACAAGCGCGGCATCAAAGTCATCATCGATTTAGTTCTCAACCATACCTCGAACCAACATCCCTGGTTCCGCGAAAGTACCAAACCCAACTCGGAATACCGGGACTGGTACGTCTGGTCGGAGGGGAAAAATCCTGGGTACGCAGGCCCGTTGGGGGTGGCGTGGCACCCATTTTTAGATGATTACTACTACGGCGTTTTTTGGTCGGGCATGCCCGATTTGAATTACACCAACCCTGAAGTAACTACCGAAATCCAGAATGTCATCCGGTTTTGGCTGGAAGAGATGGGGGCCGACGGCTATCGGCTGGATGCGATCAAATATCTGGTCGAAGAAGGCGAAAAACAAGAAAGCACCGAATCCACACATGCCTGGTTACGCGATTTTTATACCTATTACAAAAGCGTCAACCCCGACGCGTTTACCGTTGGGGAAGTCTGGAGTGCCTCGGTGGCGGTTGTGAAATATCTTGGCGATCAGCTGGATTCTGCCTTTCAATTTGACCTGGCAAATTCCATGCTTGATGCGGCCAACCTGGGCAAGCGTATTCAGGTGGATGGGCAAATGACCCAAACCCTGCGCATGTACCCACCGAATTCGTACGCCACCTTCCTCACGAATCATGATCAGGCGCGGGTTTTGTCTGTGCTCGGCACCGAAGGGGAAGCGCGCACCGCCGCGATGATGCTCCTCACGCATCCGGGCATTCCCTTCATTTACTACGGCGAAGAGATAGGCATGTCCGGCACCGGCCCCGACGAAAACAAACGCACCCCCATGCAATGGTCGGCGGAAGATTTTGCGGGCTTTTCGACCTGTTTTCCCTGGCAACCGGCAAATGACGATTACAAAACCATCAACGTCGCCGCGCAGGATGCTGATCCCAATTCCCTGCTCAACCTCTATCGTAACCTGATCGCTCTCCGTAATGAACACCCGGCCTTGATGGTCGGCGATTACGTGAAAGTGGAAACAGACACCCAACCCATCTATACGTTCATTCGCCAGGTCCCCGGTGAGACGATTTTAGTTGTTATTAACCTGAGCCGTGAGGCGGTCAGCGACTATGCCATTACCCTGGAAAGTAGTTCTTTGATCGGCGAAGTGCAAGCGATTGACCTGCTAAACGGGACAGAGATTGCCGCGCCGGTTCTGAACGAGGCTGGAGGATTTACGGCGTACAAACCCCTTGAGGAAATTCCCGCCCGTATGGGGTTGATCATTCACCTGGTTCCTTAATTTTGGTTCTACCGGAATTACGCTGAAAGAAACCGAAATTTTGTTATCCTTTTTTAATCCCTTGTTGGGTAAGATTCCAGGAAATCATTCGTCCATTGTAATTATTCACGCTGAATGAGGTGGAACTCAAAAAAAGGATGGAAGGGGGGGATGTGTATCTCCCCCTTCCATCCTTTTTTCGGGATCATCTCCACTTGGTGAGTAACTACCAAAGGGCTTGTAAAAGAATAATTTCGTAGATGGCTCCGGCGGGATTGCCAAATCCCACCGGGAGGAAGGCCCGGATTTGGCAATCCGGGGCGAGCGGAAAACGCGGACTTATACTTTTACAACCCCTAAACCTACGTCCTTCGGAGATTTAACGATGCAAATGCAAGCAACCTGGAACGGGGCCATTCTGGCCGAAAGTGATCAAACGGTAGTAGTTGAAGGCAATCACTACTTTCCGCCCCAAGCGATTCGCCGCGAATATTTTCGGGAAAACCCCAAACATACCACCTGTCCTTGGAAAGGCGTGGCGAGCTACTACGATGTGGTGGTAGAAGAAAAAGTCAATGCTGGCGGCGCGTGGTACTACCCCGAACCCAAACCCGCGGCCAAACAGATCGAAAACTACATTGCCTTTTGGCAAGGGATTAAGGTCGAGCGGGTCGGGTAGAGACCCGAAAACCAGTAGGGGCGGGCGATGGACATCGCCCGCCCCTGCTGGTTTTTACCCTTTTTTCGTCGTTACCCAAGAGGGGCGATTAATCTTGATGGCAGTTCGGGGGTTAATCTACTTTTCCAAACCAGCCTCTGCGTTCCATCCATTTGGCCGCTTCGAGCACGGGCATCACGCTAAACGCCAAGATAAACACAATCAACCAATCCTGCGCCGCCAGAGAATAGGTGTTGAAAGGTTCATGCAAAAACGGCAAGTAAACGATCAAAAGCAATAAAACGATCTCCCATCCCACCGCAATATTTAACCATTTATTTGCAAAAGGCTTGTTTAACACAGAATGCCGGTCGGAACGGAAGTTGTAGGCTTTGAAGAACTGAATCAACACCAGTGAGACGAACGTCATTGTCATCGCCTCTTCCAGGTTGCGCCCCGTGTTGAGCGCCCAACTGAATAATCCCAGGTTGATCAGGGTGGACCAGAGACCTCCCAACACCATCAACGTCACAACCGGACGAGTGAAAATGCCCGTGCGCGGATCGCGGGGCTTCCGTTTCATTAAATCTTTTTCGGGCGGGTCCACCGAGAGGGCCAGGGCGGGCAACCCATCGGTCGCCAGGTTGACGTACAGAATTTGTACCGCTGTCAACGGAAGCGGCAACCCCAACAACGCCGAACCTGCCATCAAGCCAATTTCTCCGATATTCGACGAGAGCAAATACATCAAATATTTTTTGATATTTCCGAAAACACCCCGCCCCTCCTCCACCGCGGCGACAATTGAAGCAAAATTATCATCGGTCAGGGTCATCGCGGCGGCTTCTTTCGTCACATCCGTCCCGGTAATGCCCATCGCAATCCCAATATCCGCCTTTTTGAGGGCTGGGGCATCATTTACCCCATCCCCAGTCATTGCGGCGATATGTCCTCGCGCTTGCCATGCGGTCACCACGCGTAACTTGTGAGCCGGCGAAACCCGCGCATAAACGCTAATCTTTTCAACCTCCTGATGAAGTTGTGCATCGGACATCTCTTCCAATTCCGTTCCTGGTACAACGCGCCCCCCGTGGGTGAGTAACCCCAACTCCCGCGCTACCGCCTGCGCGGTTAAAGGGTGGTCGCCGGTAATCATCACTGGGCGGATCCCCGCTTCTGTGCATATCGCAATCGCCGCTTTTGCCTCAGGGCGGGGCGGATCGATCATCCCCGCGAGGCCTAAAAAAGTCATGCTGGTTTCTGCCGTTTCGGGCGTGACGGTTGGCTTTGTGGCAATCGCCAGGATGCGGAGGGCTTCACTCGCCATGTTTTGCGCCTGCGCCAAAATCATGGCTCGCCCATCCGCATCGAGTGGAACGATTCCGTTTTCGGTCAACATAAAATCACAACTCTCCAAGATTACTTCTGGCGCGCCTTTGGCATAAGCAACCACGTCGCCATTTAATTCGTGAAGGGTGGTCATCCGTTTGGTTTCGGATGAAAAGGGGATTTCATGGACCCGCGGGGCGCCTTCATCCAACACGGCTTTGTGTAGTCCGGCCTTTGCCGCGGCGACCACCAATGCGCCTTCGGTCGGATCGCCCTTAATCTCCCAGCCATCGCCAGCCCCTTCCTCGACCTTCATCAGACGAGTGTCCGACGCGAGGGTGGCGGCGCTCAGCATGTGTTTGAGGGCCACCATTGGCACCAGCGACGATCCGCCATTGATAGAAAATTCGCCTTCCGGGATATACCCCGCGCCCGAAACTGTGATCAGTTGTCCGGCTGTAAAGATTTTCCGTACGGTCATCTCATCTTTTGTGAGGGTGCCAGTTTTATCGGAGCAAATCACGGAGGTACTGCCCAGCGTTTCCACGGCGGGTAAACGGCGAATGAGGGCGTTCCGTTTGACCATTTTTTGTACACCAATCGCCAAAGAGATGGTCACAACCGCTGGCAGAGCTTCGGGCACAACTGCGACGGCTAACGCGATGCCAAAAATAAGCATCTCGATGAAAGGTTGCCCTCGCAACAACCCCACACCTACAATCAGGGCAACGACCACCAAAGCCACCCGCGCGAGCACGGCTCCGACTTTATCCAGGTTTTGCTGGAGGGGTGTTTTCCCGGTTTCGACGGTTTGTAACAGTTGGGCAATTTTGCCGAATTCGGTCTGCATCGCCGTGGCCACAACCAACGCCCGCCCACGCCCGTAAGTGATCGCTGTTCCCGCATAGACGATGTTTTTTCGATCTCCAATGGAAAGGTCTTCATTTTCGAGTTTTCGAACAAACTTCTCTACCGGCACGGATTCGCCCGTCAGCGCGGCCTCCTCCACTTGCAGGTTGAACGTTTCGATCAAGCGTGCGTCTGCCGGAACACGATCCCCTGTGTGCAAGATGATCACATCGCCCGGAACCAATTCTCTGGCCGGAGCTTTAATTTCCACCCCGTCCCTTAAAATGGTCGCGGTAGGGGCCGCCATCTTGCGGAGGGCTTCCAGGGCGCGTTCGGCGCGGAATTCTTGAACAAAGCCCAGCCCCACGGCAAATAACACAATCACGGCAATCACGATGGATTCGATCCCGTGCCCCAAAAATAACGAGAGGGCCGTTGCCCCAAGCAGAATCAAAATGAGCACATTTTTAAACTGCTCCAGCAAAATCTCCCAGGGTGAAATGTGATGGGTGGCTTGTAGTTCGTTATAGCCGTATTCTTGCAGACGCTTTGAGGCCTCAGCCGTACTCAAGCCACCAGGTTGGCTGTGCAATAGTGCGAAGGCTTCATCATGAGATTGGGTGTGCCAGGGTTTTGTTTGCATAGGTTAATTTTTTCCTTTGTTATTGGGTTTGCTCAAATCCTCTTGCCGTGGCATTTGGGACTTGAAGATAAAAATGTCAAACAGGTAGATCACTCCGGCCAAGATGGGAATGAAAATCAAGGCCAGGATTTCCTCCCCATACAGGAGGATTTCCTCAAACCAGACCGCCGCCGCCGTGCCACTCGCACCTGTGGCGACAGCTGGTTTCCAGAACCGCCGAATAATGGGGAAGCGTGTGAATCGCTTCGTGTGGGTAGGCATGAGAATCTCCTTTTTGGCGCTTCCATTGATCGGCATATTTTTTGAGAATGCCGGGAGAGCCACACCAGGCCCGGAATTAAAAAAACCGGCATCCCTCCCTTTGTGGGGGAGAAATGCCGGTCTACCTTGTGACTCGCCTGCTTTAAAAAGCCAGCGCTTCGCCTTGTCTTCCGGGGTTTGTTTATCGGTAAAGCGTATCCAGATTGGTATCAGTGGTCAAAACAAGGATGCGTTCACCCGTTTTTGTGCTGATATCCGTGTGGAAACTGATCAGTTTGCAACCTAAAATTTTTGCGACCATCTCCTCAAAGTGATTGATGGACATTTCGAATAACTGGCGACGCGTCGTTTTAATGAGCACCTGCCCTTCGCGGGTTTCTGCAAGTTTACGGTCTCCGGCAGTCAGCACGCCGCGAAGGCGTACCAAAATCATGTCATTGACAAAAAACGCGCGGGCATCCAATGGACCACGTCCGAGGTATTCTTTCTCAAACTTGATCACGTGCTGAATAATTTCTGCTTCGGCTTCGCCGCGTGTTTTGGATTTCATAAATGGTAGCTACTCAGGGGAGAGATTAGTAAACCTGAGGCATCACGGGGGTTATTTCAAACAATTTTCACCAGTGTACGAAATATCTACCGCTGGCGTGAATGGGTGATTCAAAAACAAAAAGACCAACGCTAACAAATAGCGATGGTCTTGCTTTTTTTCAGACAGCCGGGAAATCTCTTTCCGTCTTGACGACTATCGATCCCGAAAAGCCGGGCAGCTACTCCCCATCGGAGTACTCATAGTTTACAGGATACAAATGTAAGTGTCAACCATCTATTCCCTTTTGCGGACGTTTTCAAAATCCAGGGGCGACGCTCTAGCTATGTCAGTGAACATCCTGAGCGGAGGCTTTGCGCAGTCGAAGGGTGCGGGGCGCTTGCCAATCCTGACCACCTTTTCCTTGTTCACCACTTGAGATAATATCTTGTAAGGAATTTGGAGTAGATGTATGATTTGAAAATCTGAATTCTCCCCCACATTTTCGCTGAACAAAGGAACCCCCATGCCCCTCACCCCCTCCCAAATCCGCGCCCAATTCCCCGCCCTCCAACGGGCGAATGACGCCATCTTCTTCGACAACCCTGGCGGCACGCAAGTCGCCCAATCCACCATTGACCGCATCACCCGCTACCTGGTCGAAAGCAACGCCAACCACGGCGGCGCGTTTGCCACCAGCGCGGCCTCGGATGCCGTTCTCGATGAGGCCCACGCCGCCTGCGCTGACTTTTACAACGCCGCCCGCCCCGAAGAAATCATCTTCGGCAACAACATGACCACCCTCACCCTCCACTTCAGCCGCGCCCTCTCCCGAACCTGGAATCCGGGGGATGAAATCGTCGTGACCCGCCTCGACCATGACGCCAACGTCACCCCCTGGGTGCTCGCCGCCCAAGATCGGGGCGTGACCGTTCGTTGGGTGGACTTCGACCCGGAAGACGGTACCCTCGATCTCGATTCCCTCGCCCGCGCCTTGGAAAACAAGCCTCGCTTGCTCGCGGTGGGGTACGCGTCCAACGCGTTGGGCACCATCAACCCGCTCGAAAAAATCATCCCGATGGCGCACGCGGCGGGCGCGCAGGTGTACGTGGACGCGGTGCAGTTCGCCGCGCACGGGGTGATTGATGTGCAGAAATTGGGGTGCGAATACCTGGTTTCCAGTTCCTACAAATGGTGGGGGCCGCACGCCGGAATTTTGTACGGACGCTACGACCTGATCGATGCCCTGACCCCCTACAAAGTCCGCCCCGCGACCGACACCACGCCGGGCAAGTGGGAGACCGGGACCCAGAACCATGAAGGGATTGCCGGGATTTTGGGCGCGTTGGAATACCTGGAATGGGTGGGCCAAACGTTCGGCACGGGGGCAGACTCCCGCAAAGGGCGTTTGAATGAGGCGATGACCATCATCAACGCCTACGAACAGACCATCGGTGAAGCGGTGATGGACATTCTCGAAAATCTCCCCGGTTGCCGTGTGTATGGGATTACGGATCGAGATCGGTTCGCCGACCGGGTTCCGACGTTTTCCTTCACCCTGGAAGGGCACCATCCCCGCACGGTCGCCGAAAAGCTCGCGGCGGAGAACATCTACGTTTGGGATGGCAATTATTACGCCCTCAACGTGACCGAGCGGTTAGGATTGGAAGGCAAAGGGGGGATGGTGCGGGTCGGGCCGGTGCATTACAACACGCTGGAGGAAGTGGCAAGGTTGGGGGATGTGCTGAAGAAGATTGAATAATGAATTTGGAATAGTGAATGATGAATTGGGAATTAAAAATTCACTATTCATCATTCACTATTCCAAATTCCACTTCAACGCGGGCATCAACTCATTGGTCGGCCAGTCCGCCGTCAAATTCTGTAACTCCGATCCGTCGGGGCGTACCCGGTAGATGTCCCAATCCCCATCGGCGGCGGAGGCGAAGTAAATCCACAGCCCGTCCCCCGACCACATCGCGGTGGCGGGCACGCTTTCTCCGGCGATGGAGATGGTGACCACTTCTTGGAGCAGTTTCGTGTCTCCACCGGCGACATCTTGCAGGCACAGGTAACTCTGATCGGAACAAAGGTACACGTATTGGTTCCCGGTGGGTGATAGGGCGGGGTATTTGCCTTTGGCGAGCGTGGTGTAGGTGGGGGCCGTTTGCACGTTTGCCGTTTCGAGCACGTAAAAATCCCCGTTTTGAATCGTCATCGAGAGATAAAAATTGTCCAGGTTTGACCAGCTCACGTACCCGAACGAGGCTACGTCGGGCAGGGCGACTTCCACGCCGGACGCAAAATTGTTGATGCCCAAAATCCACCCCTCGAACAGCGTGGGGATGTAGGTGGAGAACGCCAGTCGCTCGCCGTCGGGGGAACAGCGGGGCACGCCAAACCGGCCTGCGTTGAGCGTGGTGGGGTATTTGATCGGGGTGGCACTTTCGGACGTTTGCAGGTAAATCCACTGGGGTTGTAACCCGTCGGTGTCCACCGTTTCGTAGGCGATCAGGTTCCCGCAGAAGGTGGGCCACCACGCCCGCTCAAACCCGGTGGGGCGCGGGAGCGGTTGCCAACGCGCGGGGTCGGTCGTATCCATCACGTACACGCCAAAATCCCCGTCCCGGTCGGAGACAAAGGTCAGGTCGTAATCGGTGAGTGTGATGGGGACGGCGGGCGCGGGGTTGGGGGAGGCGTACACGGGTTGGTAGTACGCGCCAGGGTCGGTGAGGGCGAGGGTGTTGCCGTTTTGCGTGTCTAAGCGCCAGATTTGATTTTGATTGTTTTCCCCCAGCACGAGATAGAGAATGAACCGCCCATCCGGGGACCAGGAGGGGGAAAACGTCCGCGCGCCGTCCAGGTTCAAACGGACTTCTCCCGTCCCATCCGCCCGAACCCGGAACAAATCCTGGCTGTCGTCGAGATTCTGCACCCCATCGCCTGTCACATCCGCGCGGACACTGGCGAGGACGATCCACTGTCCATCCGGCGACCACGCGAAGTTGAAGTCGTCGTAGTCGGGGGTATCGGTGAGGCGGGTTTCGGTGAGGGTGTCGAGATCGAGGACGAATAAATCGCCGTTGTCGGAGGTGTTGATAAAACCGTTGCCGTCGGAGTCGGCGGTGGCGCGCCCGAAGAGGACCCGTTTCCCGTCGGGGGACCACGTCGGGCGGAAGTCCGTGCCCGCGAAGGTGAGTTGTTCGACCGCGCCCGTGGCGGTGTCCAGCATCCAGACGTTGGTCTGGTCGGTGGGTTGGAACTGGCGGCCTTCAAACAGGATGCGGGTGTCGCCGGGGACGGGTGACGAGACGGGGAACCGCGCTTGCCCGTCGAAGGAGGTGCGTTGTCCTTCGGTGTTGTTTTGGAGGTTGTAGGCGTAGATTTGCCAGCCGCCCTGACTGCGGTTGGAACTGTAGACGAGCGTCCAGTTGTCGGGGGAGAAGGAGGGGCTTTCGTCAATGACGCCGTTGCTGGTGATTTGTTGGGGGGCGCGGGTGCGGGGGTTGAGGAGGTAGATTTCGCGCTGGGTGGAGTCGCCGAGGGCGTAGGCGATCCAGCCGTTGTAGGGGGAGGGGGGAGGGAGGTTGGTTGGTTCGATAGTTGGTTGGTTGGCTGGGATGAGGGAGGGGGTCGGGGAGAGGGCGAGGGTGGGGGTTGGGGTGGGCGTTGGGGATGAGGTTGGCGTGGGGGTGGCGGAGGGGGGGACGGGGGTGATGTAGGAGAGGAGATCGGCGGTGGAGGGGAGTTGGGTTTGGCTGAAGGTGGCGAAGGCGGGGTAGGCGTTGATGAGGGTGGCGATTTCATCCCGGCGGGCCAGGGAGGAGACCCACAAGGCTTGCAGGTCTTCGAGGGCGGAGGGGTAGTTTTCGAGGGCGATGAGCGTCAGGGCGCGGTCAAACCGCACGGACAGGTTGGGTTGGAGGCGGGTTTCGCTTTCCGCCCACGCGCTGTCGAGGAAACTGAGGGCGGTGGGGTAATTTGCGCGGGCGTATTCATCCCGGCCTTTGAGCCAGAATTCGATTTCCGTTTTCAGGCTGGGGGCACCGGGTGCGCCGATTTCGCCCAGGGACGTTTTCATGGCGTTGAGGATTTCGTTGCCGTCGGGGGTGTTGGGGGTGTCCTGGTAGACCGCGCGGATGACGGTGACGAGTTCGGGCGCGAGGTTTTGGGGGTCGGAGAGATCGGTGAAGAGGGCGAGTTGCCCCGCGTGGGGGAGGTCGGCGTAGAGGGTGAGGGCGGTTTGATCGGCGGTGGGGTCGTTCAGGTCGAGAAGGCGGGCGAGACTGGTGAGTTTGACATCCGGGCTGTTGCTGGCGGTGAATTGGTCTTCAAAGGTGCGGGTGGATTGGAGGCGTTGTTGGTAGAGGGCGTATCCGGCGATGAAGAGGGCGAGGACGGCGATGAGGGTGGCGAAGATGGCGACTAGCGGGGAGCGAGTGCGCGGGAGGTTTTTCTGTACCCAAGTGGCGTCGAAGACCTGGCGGTAGATGCGGTTGCGGATTTCCAGGTTCCCGGACGGGGTGGGGCGGACGAGGCCGGTGAGTTTGAGTTCGTTTTTGGCGGGGTTGCGTTCTTCGTCGGGGACGGGTTTGCCGCGCAAAATCCGGGCGTAGATTTCGACCATCTGGGTTTTGTAGGGGCTGGATTCGATGCGATCCCGGATGGCGCGGAGGTTGCTTTCTTTGCGGGCCTCGTCGGTGAAGAAGAAGCGGTGGACGGTGGCGGCGATGGTGGATTGGTTGAGCGGTTGATTGGTGGATTGGTGGGTCGGTTGATCGGTTTGTTGGTTTGTTGGTTTGCTGGTTTGCTGATTTGCTGATTCGTTGATGAGGGCGGCGCAGAGTTTTTGGGTGAGGTAGGGTTGGCCGTTGGTCCATTCGAGGATCCATTGGAGGATGTCTGCGCCCTGGCCGGGGTAGGCTTTGTCGAAGACTTCCTGGAAGGGGCGGAGTTCGGGGAGGAGGAAGTCGCGGAGGTTGATCGGGGTGCCGATGTTGTACGGGGTGCGGTTCCGGTCGCGGATCAGGTCGGCGGGGCGGGCGACGCCGACGAGGACGAAGGTCAGCCGTTGGAAGGCGGGGTGGCTGGCGCGGGCGTTGTACGCGCCCCGGATGGCGGCGAAGAAGTCGTCGGTGAAGGCCATGCCGAGGGCGGAGTCGATCTCGTCAATGAAGATGGTGATCGGGGACTGGATTTCTGCCAGGACGATGTCGCGAAGGAAGTTGCTGAAGCGTTGGATGGCGTTTTGCGACGCGTGGGATTCCCACCAGGCGGGGAAGTCTATGTCGAGGTCGAGTTGGACGGTGAGTTCGTCGAGGAAGCCGAAGAACCATTCCCCCGGGGTGGAGATGCCGCCGCCGAGGGTGCTGATGTCTATGATGGCGGTGCGGACGCCCGCGCGTTGCAGTTGGCGCGCGGTGCGAACCATGAGCGAGGATTTGCCCATTTGCCGGGCGGCGAGGACGTTGCAGTATTCGCCCGCGAGGGTAAGTTGCAGGAGTTCGTCGTCTACGGGGCGCGTGATGTAGGAGGGGGCCTCGCTCCAAAGCGTGCCGCCAGCGACGAAGAATTCCTGAGGGGGAGGGGAGGTTTTCATGAGGGGGAGGGTGGGGGGGAAGGGAATTTGTGGGAACTGTGGGAATTGGGGGGAAAGGGAATTTGTGGGAACTGTGGGATTTAGGGGGAATTCCTACGAGTTCCCATAAATTCCTACAAGTTCCTACATATTCCTACGAATTCCCAAAATACCTCTCATACAACCCGCACCGCGCTTGCCACTTGCCTCCTTCTTGGCGAACCAGCCCCACCGCGGCGAGGCGTTCGAGGAGGGATTCGTCCGCGGTGACTTTGTTGTGGAGGACTTGTTGGAAGGCGTCGAGGAGGGTGGGGTTTTTGGCAAGGCTGGTGCGGTAGAAGTGGAGGTGTTTGCCGAAGGGGCCTTCGGGGTTGGCGGCGACGGCGGTGAGGTCGGCGAGGCCGAGGCGGTCGGTGACGAGGGTGTAGAAGGCTTGCCGGACGAGGTAGGGATGTCCGCCGAGGAGGGTCATCAGGGCGGGGAGGTCTTTGGGGAGGAGGGGCGCGCCGTGGCGGAGGTTGAGGTCGGCGATTTGCTCGGGGGTGAAGTCTTTGAGGTGGAGGTTGACGCCGACGTTGAAGGGGGAGAGGTTGACATCGTCAATAAGCAGGTACGGATGGGTGGAGATGACCATGACGAGGTTGAGCTTGCGCCAGTCAGCGTCGAAGGCGCGGCGGGAATCCCAGGCGCGGAGGAGGGCGAAGAAGTGCTTTTTGTACGGGGCGTCGAGGAGGAGGTCGGCTTCGTCGATGGCGAGGAGGATTTTATGGTCAAGGGGTTGAAGGACTTCTTTTTGCAGGAAGCGGTTGAAGGTTTGGGCGGGGTTGCGGGCGGCTTGCCAGTATCCGTCTACGAGGGTGAGGTCGAGGTCAAGCTGTTCGGCGATGGTTTCGGAGAGGAAGCGGAGGAGGGGGGTGAGGTCCTCGCGGACGGTGTCGTCTACGAGTTGGAAGTCGAGGTAGATGACCTGGCCTTGATCGCGCGTGGCGTGGATGGCGTGCATGAGGAGGGAGGTTTTCCCGGTTTGGCGTCCGGCCTGGATGGTGGTGGTGGTGCCTTGCCCGGAAACTTGATGGCGGAGTTGGGCGTCGGCGTCGCGTTCGATGTAGAAGGGGGATTCGGGGCGGACGGCGCCCGCGGGGGCTTCGAGGGTGGCCCAGGTTTCGGGGTGGATTTGGGGGCGGGGGAGGGTGGGGGGACTGGAGACCGCGGACGGGGGACGGAGAGGAGGTTCGTTCGCGGTGGTGAATTCGTTGATCAGCGCGTGTTCGTATTCGTAGCGGGCGGTTTCTTTGAGTTCTTTCACGCCGGGGTATTTGCATATCCAGAGGAGTTGGTTGACTTCCTGTTCGTTGAGGCGAAGCGCTTTGCCCACGGCGAGGATTTGCGACCAGTGCCGGGGGCGTTCCACTTCCCCGTTGACCCAGCGGTAGAGCGTTTTGCGGGAGAGGTTCGCCTGGTTCGCAAGTTGTTCGACGGGCAGGTTCCGGCGTTTGACGTAGTGTTGGATTTGGTCGGTGAAGGGGTTGTTTGTCATGGGCGGAGTCGGTATACTGGGAGGGAATGATCCACTAAGGACACGAAGGGGGGGGAGGGTAAATAAGGTAGATAGGGTAAATAAGGTAGAGAAGGTAAAGAATTGGTTTTCTTAGTGGTCTTGGTGTACTTCGTGGATCGAATCTTATATCATCCCTGGAAAATTGAACAGTCTTTCCCGCCGAGTGACACGCCAACGACACATGAGTGACACACGAGTGACACAGTTAAGGGATATTGAAAGGTTTGCGGACGCCGTATCATACGAGCATCAACAAACAAACAGCCAATCGGCTGAATTCAAATCCCAAAGGAGTTTCTACAATGAACGCCAAAAAACTTTTCACCACCACCATTTTATTCGCAATGACTGTACTGCTCGCGTTGAGCGGGGTTTGGCAGTCAGCGGCGGCCAAGTCCACGGGGACGTTTCGCCTGCATGAGGGCGACACGATTGACGTGGGAAAACAGGGCCTGCATGTCACCAATATCCCATTCGGGGTTTCGCATGTCTTCCTCGACACGGTCAAAGGGGAGAGCCTGCCCCCCCGGTTCAACCACGATGTGGAGATTGATTATCGTGCCCCGGTGTTGGAAGCCCGGTTCCTGAACGACAAAGGCGCAGAAATCTACGACATCAGCGCTCAGGTGTATGTGTACTTCAACATCGGCAAGGTTGAACGGGCGCTGTGGGATGCGGGTGGCATGGATAACATCGCCATCTGGTTTGCCAACGAACGCACCGGCCAGTGGGAACAGTGTTTCACTTATCTGGCGGAAGAACGTCTCGATAACGGCAAATATGACCGCCTCACCTGTCTTGCCCCCGGCAGTGGCTACTACGTCCTCGGGCAGGTGGACTTCGACAAGGAAGCGTTTTACAAGAACACGCCCTACACGACTTCCGACTCGACTGCGACGGATACGACCACCTACCTTGAAATTGCTCGCAAGTATGTGGCAGAGTAAGAACAATTGAATACCCCCAGAGGCCTCCCATTGGGAGGCCTTTTTTGTTTGCACGAATTTCATGGATGAGCCAAATTGTTGGGTTGTGCCCACCCGGCCCTAAAGGGACCGGGCGACCACACATCGCCGAATGAATCCGGCTTTAATAGCCCGTTTGAACGGGCGTCGTTTGACGGGGGACTTCATCCCCCGGCGAGCTAAATGCGCTTGCGTCGCTGAAAATTGCATCTCCACGCCTCGCTCTGTGGTCCCCGCCCGGCCCTGAAGGGACCGGGCTACCGCACAACGCCCGCTGAACCGGGCTAAGCCGGATTGATCCGGCGTTGTTTCGCGGGGGACTTCATCCCCCGGCGAGCTAAATGCGCTTGCGTCGCTGAAAATTGCATTTCCACGCCTCGCTCTGTGGT
>JABWBV010000741.1 GCA_013359445.1 Anaerolineales bacterium
CTCGGCAGCGGGAGCGGCGGCGGGAGCGGCAGCCGCCGCGGCAGGGGCCGCCTTCGCCCCCTTCTGCGCGGCACGCCAGCGCTTGTAGCCCTCGTAGTCCGTCACCGGATCGGGCTTCTCAGTGGGAATGTCGTGGCCTTGCTCGCTCATGCTGCTGCTCCGCGGCGGGGAAGGAGGGGACGGTGGCACCGGGCGCTCCGCCTCGAACGGGAGGCAAAGCTTGTTCCCGAATTCACAATCTTGGGCCCCAGCCCCGCCGCTCGACTGATACCTCACGGGAAAGATGGTCGGGGGTGTCAACCGGCAAGAGGAACGATTTCTTGCGGAGAATCGTTCCTGACAAGCGCTGCTTCGTCCCAGCGGATTCCCCTATCCGGTTGTGGGGCTTGGGACAACCGTCCGGAATCGAACCGGATTTCAAGAGGCGCCCCGGCCCCCCCGTTTCACCTCCCTCGGTTGCAGGATAGGGGCTGTCGCCCTTTGCGGTGCATTGACTTCTGGATCGAGTCGTCCTACAATGCCCGGCGCGGCGTCCCCGCTCCCCCCTTGCGCGCCCCGTCTCGCCCCGGCAACCGCCCCCGCAGAGGGCGCACATCCAAAAGATGTCATCAGGTCGAACTCGCCTGATCGCCCTAACCCGGCAGGATTGCTGGTGAACTCGGTCACCCGACTAGCCAGCAACGGTATCACCCGTTATCGTGATGTAAGAGGCAAGCTAGTTGGATCGTTGGTTGGTTTGTTAATAAACCAACCGCCCAACAAACCAACTTCCTTGCAATCCGGGTGGTACCGCGGAGCAACCCTTCGTCCCTGAGTTGGCGAAGGGATTTTTGTTTAACCAAGGTGTCAGGTGGTTAAGTGTCAGGTATCAGGTATACCTTGAAAGTACGGTAAAACCTGACACCTGACACTGGAAGACCTGACACGTAACCCTGAAAGGAGGCCCGAAATGACCCAATCATTCAATCGAAAATTCACCCAATGGAGTGCCCACTGCCTTCTCGCGCGCCTCCTTGTGAGCCAATAACCCCTCTCTCAATCACGCATCACGAATCACGCATCATAAAATCACAAATCCATTCCTCCCCCCACAGGAGCTAACCCCATGCCCATCCCCTACAATCCCGCCGAAATCGAACCCAAATGGCAAACCAAATGGGAAGAAGACGGCCTGTACCACGCCAATATTGACCACTCCCGCCCCAAATTCTACGCGCTGACCATGTTGCCTTACCCGTCCGGGGACCTGCACATCGGCCACTGGTACGCGATGACGCCCTCCGACGCCCGCGCCCGGTTCAAACGGATGAACGGCTTCAACGTCATGTTCCCGATGGGCTTTGACGCATTCGGCCTGCCCGCCGAAAACGCCGCCATCAAAGACGGCATCCACCCCATGATCCGCACCTACGCCAACATCGGGCGGATGCGGAAACAACTGCGCTCGATGGGCGCGATGTTCGACTGGCGGCGTGAAGCCATCTCTAGCGACGCGGCCTACTACAAATGGTCGCAATGGTTCTTCATCCAACTGTTCAAACGCGGCAAAGCCTACAAAAAACTGGCCCCCGTAGACTACTGCCCCAACTGCCAAACCACCCTGGCCCGCGAACAGGTCATCGGTGACGACAAGATTTGCGAACGCTGTAAAACCCCGGTCATCAAAAAAGAACTGGACCAGTGGTATTTCCGCACCACCGACTATGCCGACGAACTCCTGTCCTTTGAAGGCATTGATTGGCCGAGCAAAATCCAAGACATGCAAACCAACTGGATTGGACGGTCCGAGGGAGCCAGTGTTCAGTTTCCAGTTGTCAGTGATCAGAATTCAGTAGGCAGTCATGCCCCACTGATTACTGAAAACCGACAACTGATTACTGTCTTCACCACCCGCCCGGATACCCTCTGGGGCGCCACCTTCATGGTGCTAGCCCCCGAACACCCCCTGGTCGAGGCGATTACCACGCCCGAACAACGTGCCACCGTCGAAGCCTACATCGCCGCCGCCGCCCGCCAAACCGACATCGAGCGGGAAGCCACCGACAAAGAAAAAACCGGCGTCTTCACCGGCGGGTACGCGGTCAACCCCGTCAACGGCGCACAGATTCCGATTTGGATCGCCGACTACGTCCTGATGACCTACGGCACCGGCGCAATCATGGCCGTCCCCGCACACGACGAACGCGACTTCGCCTTTGCCCGCAAATTTGGCCTGAAAATCATCCCCGTCATCCAGCCCGAAGGCGAAACCCTAGACGGCGACACCATGCCCGAGGCCTACCCCGGCGAAGGTGTGATGATCAACAGCGCCCAGTTCAACGGCACCCGCGCCACAAACGACAAAGGGATGAAAAATCCCGCGATCCGCGCCGTCGTTAAATGGCTGGAACAAAAAGGCACCGGAAAACGGGACGTGAACTACCGCCTGCGCGACTGGACCATCTCCCGCCAACGTTACTGGGGGTCGCCGATCCCGATCATCTACTGCCCCGAGCACGGTCAAGTCCCCGTCCCCGACGATCAACTGCCCGTCACCCTGCCCGAAGATGTCGAATGGTTGCCCACCGGCCAAAGCCCGCTCAAACTGCACCCAACCTGGCGGATCACCACCTGCCCCATCTGTGGCCGCGAAGCCGAACGTGACACCGACACGATGGACACCTTCATGTGTTCGTCCTGGTACCACCTGCGCTACCTGAGTCCCAACAAAGACGACTA
>JABWBV010000742.1 GCA_013359445.1 Anaerolineales bacterium
AGGCCGCCGTGGTGGCCCATGTCGCCGCCCATGAACTCGGCGCGGCGGCCTATGCGATCAAGGCGGCGCGTGCGGCTGGCGCGAAAGAAGAGGAAGCACGCGCGGGCTGGGTCGAGTGCCAGTGGCAGCGCGCACAACTCCCGGAAGCGATTCGCGCCCTTGTTCTGGACGACCAGCGGCTCAGAAACGACCTCTGCTGGTCGGTGTTCGACTTCGTACCGTCCGACCATAACGAAAATTCACCCAACGAGCGAGGCCATAGATGAAAAACCTAAAACTGCAAGATTTCCCCTTAAAAACCTTCGATAAAATTCGCTACGCCGATACGGATCGGCAAGGGCATGTCAACAACGCTAATTTTTCATCGTTCTTGGAAACAGGAAGAGTTGAAGTCTTATACAACCCCAATGATCCTGTTCTTAGGGAGGGCGCAAGTTTTGTGATCGCCTCCCTCAAGCTAGAGTTTTTAAATGAAATTACCTGGCCCGGAGAAGTCCACATCGGGACAGGGGTTTTGAAAATCGGAAACAGTTCCCTCACCTTGTTTCAGAGATTGTTTCAAGAAGAACAAGGTGTGGCGAACGCGGAAACAGTGATTGTACAAGTGGATCAGATGACAAGACGGAGCGCTCCCTTAACTGACCACGCAAAGCAAACTTTATCTCAGTGGTTGCTCAATGAGGGGCATGGAACTGCTCAAGCGTAAGAGGAAACTCCCCCCAACAAAACCTTCTCAAATAAACTCTCCCTTCCAAAAATGAAAACAAATACCTCCCCCAAGCCCGGTTTCCTCCGCTTACTCATCCTGGCGCTCTTCATCAACCTCCTCACCCAGGCCATTCATGAAACAGGGCATTTGCTGGCCTATCAGGCGTATGGCCGGAATCCCACATGGGGCTTTATTGGTCTGGTTCAACGCTGGAATACCCCACCGGATCATCCTGAGGGGTGGGTTCAAACCAGCACCCCAGAGGGCGAAATCGGTTGGTTGCGCCTGGACGCGTTGCCCACCGAAAAATCAGAGATCGCGCTCATCGGCGCAGCAGGCCCCCTTGCCTCGTTATTCTTCGCTTTTCTTGGGCTTTATTGGGCGTACAAATACAAGCACAGCGAGGGTATGTTCAAATACGTTGCCCTCATGCTGGCCTTGTCCACCTCGCTCGTGATGGGATTATATTATTTACGCAGTCCTTTTCGTGTCATTGGCGACGAACATGACATCGCCACCTATTTTGGGCTTGCCAAAAGTTGGGTAGAAATCCCGCTGGGACTGGCCTTCATCACCTGCTTTGGATTAGGGTTCAGGTGGTTAAGTTCGTGGCGGGAACGAGGCGTGTGGTTCGCGGCCTGCTTTTTGGGGAGCGTTTCCGCCGGGATTCTGTTAACGGTTTTCGATGGATGGGTGCGAGAGGCGGTCAACCAGAGGATTCCCCTTGTTCAACCCTTCTTGGGGGTTTCCATGCCTGTTTTGATCGTGGATGCGCTGGCGGTTTTGGGTATTTTGGGATGCTTCAGTACGAGGAAAAAAAGAACATGAACTTGTAAGGAACGTCTTGTTGAAGCATAATCCCCCTTTGCCCACCTGATCAAAACTCCGATCCCTGCCTCCCTAACTTGCCGCCGCTCCCCACGGTCTATCCACATTCAATGGCAAAGTGACCAACGCCCTCCAACCCTACGGCTTGTCCCCACCCAAACACCCGCCTCGCCCTAAACTATATGCCCCCTGCCCGCCCCCTCCTCATCGACACCGACCTGTCCTTTGACGACTACGTCGCGGTCCTTTACTTACTCCAACACCCCGCCGTAGACGTGCGCGCCCTCACCGTCGCCAACGGCGTCGTCCATGTCCGGCAAGGAGTGGAAAATGCCCGGCGTGTCCTGGCTTTAGCGGGACGCCCGGAGATTCCTGTTGCGGGTGGACCCGAGAAGCCCCTGTCCGGGGATCGCACGTTCCCCAAACGATGGCGCACCATCCTGGATTACGTCCCCCGCCTCTTCCTCCCCCGCGTGCCCCCGCACCCCGTCCCCCTCTCAGCCCCCGCCTTGATCAGCCAGCATTGCCGGACGAGCGACACCCCCCTCACCTTCGTCGCCCTCGGCCCGTTAACCAACCTGGCCCTGGCCTTGCAGGCCGATCCCACCCTCCCCCAACACCTTGCACGCATCTTCATCAGCGGCGGCGCTGTCCACGTTCCTGGCGTTATCGCCGAAGATGTCCCCGGTCACCCCAACCGCGTCGCCGAGTGGAACTTCTACCTCGACCCCGAAGCGGCAGAAATCGTCTTCCAAAGCGGTATCCCGATCACCCTGATCCCCATGGATGCCACCCATGTCACCGGCCCCGCCCCGCTCCTGTTTCCCCGCCCCTTCGTGCGGCGCTTGCGGGCAAGCGCCCGTACCCCGGCCTCTCGGTTCATGGCGCGGTTCATCGCCATCTGGCAGTGGGCCACCCCACAATTTCAAGCCACCCCCGTCTGGGATGCCGTATCCGCCGTCCTGCTCACCGATCCGGAAGTAGGGACAACCTGGCAAGAACTGCCCCTTCGCGTGGTCACGCACCCGGACGAGGTCGCAGGCCACACGCGGGTTGAATCGGATCAGCCTCCCTGTGTACGGGTGTGTCTGGGTGGGGATCAGGCGGCCTTTGAAGCGGCGTTTGAGAACATCGTAAAGACCCCAACAAAAAAAGCTGGATGAACGTTCATCCA
>JABWBV010000743.1 GCA_013359445.1 Anaerolineales bacterium
ATCGGAGAAACCGGAAAGGGTTCCACTACAAGTCAGCGGAAAATTGCTCGAACTGGTGTGACCAACGAGGTAGGCCACCCCGCCCGCACTTACCGCGATATCTTCGCTAATCTCTTGCAGCTCATCGCCGAGAAAGGTCGAGTAGACCAAATCTGCGGAACCGCCTCCTGCCGGGTTGAGGACACTCAAAAACACTGTATTGTCCTCCGGGTAAGCAGGTTGAAAGGCACCTGGGGTTGTGGGAAAATCTTCGGAGCGCGTCACCCCGGTTACATACGCATATCCCAATCCATCCACGGCAATTCCCGTACCCCAATCAACACCATCACCGCCCAGATAGGTAGCATAAACCAGATCATCCAACCCTGCACCATTGGGGGCCACTTTCGCCATAAACCCATCATTATATAGGAGGTTGTCTTCCTGAAACGCATCAGGCGTGGTTGGGAAGGTTGCGCTTATGGTTAGGCCGGTCACATACATATTTCCATTAAGATCGAGTGCAAGGCCGCGGAGATAGTCGTGAGTCCCCCCGCCAAAGGTGAGCGCATAGCCCAGGCTGGTTAAATTCGCATTCATTTGGACGACAAAAATGTCCGAATTGGACGAAGAGGGCGGCGTCCCACTTACGCCTGGAAAACTCGATGAGAACGTATTGCCTGCCAGGAAAACCGTATCCAGCCCGTCCCATGCGACCTCATATAAATGATCGCTGTTACTGCCCCCCAGGTACGTCGCATAAAGCAGGTCGCCGTTCGCGTCCAGCTTCGCGACAAAAGCATCTCGCCCTCCCCCTAACATCGTGTTATACGCACCTGCCGTCACGGGAAAATTCGCGGATTCCGTCTCCCCCACCACGTACACTTCCTCCGTGATGGCATCCACCGCAATGGCTGTGCCAAGGTCATCATCGTTATCGGCAAATTCCCCAGCCAGGATCGTGGAATACACCAAATCAGACGTACCATTTCCAGCGGGATTTATTTTGGTCACAAATACGAGGGTGTCATTGAGCGTCTCACTAATCACGCCAGAAGTCGTGGGAAAATCATACGACTCGGTCCACCCGGTTACATAAATGGCACCCTCTGCATCACGGCCTATTCCCTCAATGTAATCGTCACTATTCCCGCCCAGATAGGTAGCATAGAGGATGGCGGAGGGGCTGCTCTCTCCTGCAAGCACGGAAGGGGCGATTCCTGCCTGGTCTTCTGGATGGACTGGTTCGTTGATTCTGAATGGAGAAATGACCTCATTTCCTTGAATCTCGGTTGGGAACTGACTGGATAACTCCTCATCCATTTGCAACAGGGGAAAATGAAGGTCCCCAAACACAGTCGCCAGCTTTAGGGAATTGCCCACAAGACTCAACTGCTCCGCCCCCTCCACTTTTAACCGGAAAGCGTTCGCCTGCCGCAGGTCTATTTCCTGCCCATTCAGCATCAGTCTCCAGGCCCATTGTCCGTTCTGACTGGTAATCACCAGATCCATCCCAGGATACAGATCTTCGTATTTCACCCCGCCCCAAACGGGAACAGCTGCGCGCCATCCTCCTGGGTCATTCCCAACAAAATAGGAAATCCGGGCTTCCTGTGAATCGAAACCTACGAGACGCGGGTTGCCGTTTGCTCCTGGAAATGAGACCTGCAAATTTACAATTCTGTGCGGGGACGTGACATTCCGCTCCTCGGGTGTGAGAAAGTGTTCTGATGCAAGATGATATGACCCTTGCGGTTCGCGCAAGGTGAACCAGATCGCGTTGGGCGTTAGATAAACCGCGCCTCCCATTCCTTGAACGAAAAAACGTACCTGTTCGTCAAATTGCCCAACATTTTCAACAAACAAAAATCCCCCAGCCGATGCCTCGGTTTGGGCATTTTTTTGTTCATCTTGAACCAAAAGACGCACTTTGGAACGGTCTACATTCGATAATTCCTGCACCTGATCCGCGTCTGGCTGTGCTGCCTGGGCGGCCACAGCTCCCATCATCACCGTCATTATCCCGATCCCTACAATCCTTGTCTGGATGGTACGATTCCCGAATTGCCGCGCCAGACGCTTCCACCATCCTATCCATGAACGCCAGGCAACCAATGAAAAGAAAACAGGGGTAGACATAAACAACCTCCTCAATCAGTATAACGGATTTGAAACGATTTCAGGCTTTTCATTTGCAGGGGAACGCCCCCTACGACAACCAAATTATACGGGGGGGGGGTAAATTGTCAAGCGCGCATGAGAAACCCCTTAACAACGCGCCTGGGGAGAACTTTTCAGGAGGCACAGAAGTATAATTTCAGATATGAACTCCCAACCCTCCGAACCAACCCGCTGGTGGGACCTCTCCGCCGCTGTCATCCTGATCATCGCCAACTTCCTCGCCGCCATGCGCCTCATCGCCACCGACTGGACCGACGAACTAAGCATGGTGCAACTCATCAGCTTTACCGGCCTCGCACTGGGGTTAGCCCTCGGTCAAAGCCGATTTCACCGCCTGCAAGCCCTCTGGTATGCGATAGGCTTTGGCCTCTTCATGCTCGGCTGGCAAATGGGAGCCACCTTCGCCCAGGGCATGTTATGGAGCGCACGCGTCACCAACCTCGGAGGCCGCCTCGTCGTCTCCACCCAAAACCTGTTTCAACAACGCGCCGTCACCGACCCCATCCTGTTCCTCCTCCTCATGTGTGTGCTCTATTGGGCCTT
>JABWBV010000118.1 GCA_013359445.1 Anaerolineales bacterium
AATGGCCGGAGCCCCAACGCCTGGACCTCGGCCAGGACTTGCATATCTTGTTTATCAAATACAAACCCCTCCAACAATCCCCCATAATGCCTTGCTACGGCCAATGCGGACGGTTCCACCCCCAACTCCGCATACATCTTCGCCGCTGGCCCCTTCACCGCTTGCCCCGCAATAATCGGTGAAACCGCCACGACTTTCCTAAGCCTTCCTACAAATTTCCTCCCAGTATCAGCCCTTCCTCTCTGTCCCAGGCTTTCCCTCACCCCCGGCACCGCCAAAATCGGCTCCACGCTTACCCACGGATTCGATGGGCAGATCACCACCGCGTCCGCCCCCTCCAACGCCTCCAACACCCCCGGGGCCGGGCGGGCGGCCTGAATCCCCTCAAACCGAAACCCCTTTACGCGCGGATGGCACTGCCGCCGCACAAAATATTCCTGAAAAGCCAGATCACCTTCCTCCGTTTGGACAATGGTCGGCACATTCTCATTACTCATCGGGAGCACAGTCGGTTTAACGCCCCACGCCCGACAAAAGTAGCGGGTAATCTGTCTGAGCGACTGTCCCGCGCGGAGTCGCCGTGTCCGTTCCAAATGTGTCCCCAAATCGCGATCCCCCCCCCCAAACCACCTCGGCCCCCCTAACGTGGCAATCGCTTCCAGCGCGTTCCACGATTCCCCCGCCAGGCCCCACCCCGTGACCGGGTTCGCCAACCCCGCGAGGGTATAGCAAACCGTATCCAAATCGGGGCAAATCTTCAACCCCAAATGCTCAAAATCATCGCCAGTATTGACGATAATGGTTAAATTTTCGGGAGGCAGAATTTGAGCGAGGCCGTCAGCGAGTTTCGCACCGCCAACCCCGCCCGCGAGGGCAACAATGTTCATAAGTGATAAGTAATGAGTGATAAGTAATCTTTATAACGATAGCATCCTGAGCGGAGCGGCAATGGTCTCAACTGTTGGCATTATTTTTCTCCAGCGTAGTCGAAGGATGCGGGGTCAGTGGGGAATTTACGAAAAAAGTAACCTCTTCCACCGCTTTCCTCACCCGCGCCTCCGGCACTACCGCCGGATACCCCATCAACAACATCCCCTGCGGTTCCCAATCGGGGGGCAGGGACAGCGCGCCGCGCACGGTGTCCGGCGCAAACAGGGGGGCGCACACCCACACCCCGCCCAACCCCTCCGCGTGGGCGGCGAGCAGGATCGTGCCCCCGGCTAGTGCCACGCTTTGGGTCGCCATCAGGTATTCGGCCCGTTGGCGTTTTTCGTCGGGGTACGTGTCCATGTCGGCCAGTGTCAGGCAGAGCAGGATCACGACCGGGGCTTCGCAAATGCGGGCGTGGGAGCGGGTGATTTGGGTTTCGATTTCGGCAAGGGAGAGACCGTCGGCGAGCAAATCGCGGCGGAAGTCGGCGCCCATCGCGTCGGCGAGATGGGTTTTGGCGGCAGAGGTGGTGAGGACGGCAAAGCGCCAGGGTTGGCGATTGTGGGCGGACGGGGCATACGTACCCGTTTCGAGCACGCGTTCGATCACCGCGCGGGGCACGGGATCAGGCAAAAAGCGGCGTACCGAACGCCGGGATCGGATGAAGGGATGGAAATCGAGGGAAGGAGAAAAGGTCATGGGGTGTGAGCCTTCCGAAGATGAGCGAGTGGAAGGCTCCCCAATGGGCTTATTCGTGGGTGGTGATTTTTTCGGGTTGGATTTTGAAGATGACGCGTACCTGACCGGGGGGGAGATTCCAGGGCTTATTTTCGTATTTGAAGGAAAGTTTGTCCATGTGATCTTGCGCCCCTTCTTCGAAAAAGCCAACCACGCGCCCTCGCACTTGAATGTACCGATACGAGTCGTGCGGATCACTGATGGTCAGTGCCACGGCGGGGCGGGCGCGCAGGTTGCGATCTTTGACCCGCCCTTTGGCGGTGTTGATATAAAAAAATTCTTCGTCGGTGTTGAACCAAACGGGGGTCACTTGCGGCGAGCCATCCGCCATGACGGTGCCCAAAAAGGCCAAAGCTCGTTTTTCGTCGGTGAGTAAGTCGTGATGAGAAGTAGGTACGGAAAGCATAAAAACTCCTGAAGGTCCTGAAGGAACTCTATTATACCCACGCTTCCCCTGCATTCTTGAATCCATTGGTTATTCTTATACCTTTTTCTAATGAAAGGTTGACACTTTACCGAAACAAATCCAATTCCTTCGGGCGGATCAACTCCTTCAAACTCCCTTCTCGCAAAGGGTACGGAAATCCCCGTACATGCACCACCGGCGTCCCTTCCGCCGCCTGCCCCATGACGAGTGACGCCGCCGCGGCCAGTTCATCCGCCGCACCGACCTGGGTGACTTGCAGAATCCGTCCGTTCAAATCCGCCTGCCCGCGCAAATCCACCACCCCCGGCAGGCCGCTGATCCCAATCGCCACCCCCACCGTGCCATTGCGCCACGCCCGCCCGTGCGAATCGATGATCATCACCCCGACCTGGGTCCCCGTCGTTGATTCCCATTGCGCGCGTAATCGCTCCGCCGACGCATCCGGGTTTTCGGGCAACAGCAACACCCACTCATCATCTCCCGCCACATTGGAGTGATCAATCCCCGCGTTGGCACACACAAACCCCAACCGGTGTTCGACAACGATCAACCCCGGGCGGGTTCGCAGGACTTCGCCATTGCTTTCCTGCAAGATCAACTCGATCAGGCGGGGGTCTTTCTCGATTTGGGCGGCCAGATCCCTCGCGCGGGGGGAGGGGGTCACCGTTGCGAGGTTGACCTTCCGCCCCTCGGTTTTGGAGACGATCTTCTGCGCGAGAACGAAAATATCGCCGGGTTCCAAGTGTAGATTGGCGCGACGCATGGCCTCCAAAATCAGCGCGGCCAAATCATCGCCGGGCTGGATCATGGGGAGGCCAGGGAGGGGAGTGAGAGTCAACATATCATTTCACGCATCACGTTTCACGCCGACCCGATCCCCGTCACCTTCACGCTCGCCGTCTTAATCTTATAAAACTTATTCATACTGATTAACAGCGAAGTCACCCCCTCCACGACAACCGCGTTATCCAATTTTCCTGCATAGTAGCCGCGCATATCAGCCCCTTCGACGAGGGCGATCACTTGTTGGGCCGCGTCCACATCGTTGGCACACACCAGCACGTCAAAATCAAGCGGCTGACCGAGGTTGTGTTTCAGCGCGTGGGCGGGGACGGTTTGCAGGGCGGCGACGACGCGCACGCCGGGGCCAAGAATCTCTTGGGCGATTTCCCCCGCGGAAGGGGGGGCGGGCGGGTGGGGGTCGCGAAAATCGACGCGGGCGGTGGCGTCCACGAGGATTTTGCCTTGCAGGGCCTCGCGTAAGCCTTCCAACGCCGCTTGATGGGCGGCTTGCACAACGGTCAACACGGAAATATTTGCGAGACGCGCGGCTTGATCGTTGTCGTAGCCCCGGACAATATCTTTGCCCAGGGTTTGGTTGAGTTCGGTGGCGGTGGCTTCGGCTTTTTCCGCTTGGCGGGAGCCGATGAGGACGGGGTAGCCATTATAGGCCCAGCGCAGGGCGAGGCCGGGGCCTTCTTTGCCCGTGCCGCCCAGGATGGCGATGGTGGGATGAGTCATGAGGTCTCCTGAGAATATTCAAAAATTGCGTAATCAAAAAGGGGTTCAAACCCGAATTTGCGGTACAGGCCAAAGCCGTACCGCGAGGCGGTGAGGACGATGAAGGAATGTCCCAATTGCGTGGCTTCGTCCATGATCCGAGCGAGGATGGCGGCCCCTAAACCGCGCCGTCCCCACGCGGGCAGGGTCGCCATGACGTAGACGCCGGGGACCTGGACGCCTGGTGCGCCCTCTGACAGGATCAGCGCCCCGATCGCGGCGGGTTCGCCCTCCCCCGCGCGGGCCAGGAATAACCGGGCCGGGGACGCGCCGTCCAGCCAGTCACCGGGCATATCTTCGAAATAGGTCAGCGCTTCGCCATCGGGAAAGCCAAACGCGGTGCGGCGGATGAAACTGGCGACTTGTAAATCGGCAAGGGTTTGGGCGCGCCAGACGGTGAGGTTGGGGAGAAGGGGAGGATAGTTTTGGGCGGGAAGCGGGGCGACCATGCAGGGGAGGCCGCGTCCATCATAGTCCAACCCGTGCGTGGCGAGCAACTCCGGGAAGTGGGCGGGCGTGGTGAAGGGGCCTAACCACCAATACCACCCCGGAATGGGGCGCGCTTGCATGAAAGATTTGACGGATTCGATGTCTGCATGGATGTCTTCGGTGGGGCTTTCGGGTGGGTAATGTGCGCCCAGTGCCTGGTTAAGCAGACGAATTTTTAGCCCGGTGGAGGCGACGCGGGTTCCCAGGCTCGTGAAGGTGCGGGCTTGAGGGGCGCGGGAAGAGAGCCAATGTTGGATGGTGAGGGTGTGCGCGTCGGCCAGACGGGCAAGTTGGGGATCGTGAAGGGTTGGGGAGGGCATGCACGCGCCGGATTAGGGCTTTCCCACAATTTCTTGTAAAGCCTGCCAGTGAATTTGTTCGTCAAAAATGGCGCGCACGGGGATTGTGAATCCGGCGATGATCTGGCTGGTGATGTGTCCGGTGTTGAGTTTGACCGCCAGTTCGTAGGTGTTTGTCTCGGGTAAGAGGAGGTATTGTTCGAGGGTTTCTTTGTCCGGGTCGATGATCCAGTACTCGCCCACGCCGTGGAGGGCATAATCTTCCAGTTTTATACCCCGATCATTCTTTTCCGTGGAGGGCGAGAGAATTTCCACTGCAAAATCCGGGGCGGGGAATTTCATTTGATCGGGGGTGAAGGCCTGGGCACGGGCTTTAGCGAAAAAGCAGATGTCGGGTTCGTAGTCGTTGCGGCTGAGGGCGATCAGCATTTTTTCATAGCCCAAAAAACCGGCCTGATATTTACTTACATAAGCACTTAATAAGCTCAATAAGTTGCGGCTCGACAGTAAATGGCGTAAAGCAACAGGGGAATGCACAACCACCTCTCCATTGATAAATTCGGTTTTTTCCGCCTCCGTCATTTCATCGTAGAAGCGCGCCCGCCGTTCCCCTTCATCATCTAAGAAGGTTTGGAATTGTTGCACGTAAAAAGGCAATTTGGGGGAGCGCAACAGTTTTTGAACGGTGAGGTCCGGGGCGTCTAAAACAACGGTCATATTGAAATTTTACCCGATCATGCTTTCAAAGCGTACTTCTCATACCGCCCCCACACTTTGGGCGCGAGGTCGCGGGCTTCGGCGGCGAGGGCGGCTTCGTCGAGGGTGAGAAGTTGGCGGTCGCGCATGAGAACCTGTCCCCCGCAGATGGTGGTGGTGACCATGCTTTCGTGAAACCCGAAGATGACGTGCCAGGGCAAATTGCCGGGGGTGAGCGGGGTGAAGGGGTGGTAATCCACGAAGATCAGGTCGGCGTGGGCACCTTCAGCGAGGATACCGAGTGGTGCGTCGGGGAAAAATGATCCGGCGAGGGCGGGGTTGTTGCCCACGAGCATGTCAAACAGCACGTTGCCCGGCATTCGGCGCGGGTCGCGGTGATGCAGTTTTTGGATCATGTACGCGAACCGGGTTTCTTCCCACATCGCGTGCGGGAACCCGTCCGTGCCCAGGCAGACGCGCACGCCCGCGCGGAGGAGCGACTCGACCGGGGTGACGCCCACGCCATTGTTCATATTCGAGCGGGCCTGGTGCGAAACCCAGGTATCGGTGTCGGCGATCAGGCCGATTTCGGCGGCGTCGACGTGGACGCAGTGGGCGAGGATGGTGCGCGGGCCGAGCAGACCGTGTTTGTGCAGGCGATCCACCGCGCGCAGACCGCTTTTTTCCAGGCTGTCGTACTCGTCCGATTCATGTTCGGCAACGTGGACATGGAACCCGGTCCCTTCCGGGGCGGCGTTGCGACAGGCGTCGAGCGTGGCGTCGGAGAGGGTGAGACCCGCGTGCAGGCCGAAGGTGGCGGCGATTTTGGAGGGAGTTTGTTGGTTTGTTGTGTTGGTTTGTTGGATGAACCGGACGTTTTCCTCAATCCCGGCGCGGGCGCGTTCGGGGCCGTCGCGGTCGGTGACTTCGTAGCAGAGGACGGCGCGCAGGCCGGATTGTTGGACCGCGTGGGCGATCACGTCCAGCGACCCGTCAATGGCGTTGGGGGAGGCGTGATGATCGATGACGGTGGTCGTCCCGTGGCGGATGGCGTCGGCGAGGAGGACCTGGGCGGAGAGGCGGATGGCGTCGGGGTCGAGGGCTTTGTCGAGGGGCCACCAGAGTTTTTGCAGGATTTCGGGGAAGTCTTTGGGCGCGGGGCCGGGGATGGCCATGCCGCGCGCAAACGCGCCGTAAAAATGCGTGTGGGCGCAGACGTTGCCGGGCATGACGTATTGGCCGCGGGCATCGAGCGCTTCTGCCTCGGGATACCAGGCGCGGAGGGCTTTTTCCGGGCCGATGGCGGCGATTTTGCCGTTTTCCAGGTAAATCGCTTGATCTTCGAGGATGCGGTTTTCGGGGTCGAGGGTGAGGAGGGTGGCGTTAGTAATCAGCATGGGAGAATGGGGCGCGGATGAACGCGGGGAGACACGGAAATTTTAGGAGAGGAGGTTTCTTATTTTATCATCCTGGTGAGGAATCGCTGGTTTTGAATTTTTCGAGGGTTTGTAGGGCTTTGAAATAAACGACGGCGGCAAGACCGAATGAGATGGTGAAGGCCAGCCAGTAAAAGGGAATCCAGCCGAAAGCCCAAAATGCGAAGGGGAGCCAGCCTGCGAGGAATAGGAGGATGGCATAACAGGCACAGTAAAAGGTGAATGAACTGTGGGAAAAGCTTGCTGGTAAGGTTTCTCGCCTTTGTTTTTCCAGTTTGAGGAAAAAAGCCCAGATCAATAATAAGGTGATGAGAGCGGCTACATAGCCAGGTAACCATTGAATTAAGTCACCTGTGTACAGCGCACTTAATAAGGCAATGAATAAATAAATTACCTCCTCTAATACATCGATAGGTAGGATCAAAATCTGTAAAAAGAGAAGGAGAAAAAACGGAAGCCCCAAAAACAAAAAAGTTTGTTTCCACTTTTTGTTTCTAATCTCTGTAAACCGGTCAGCCTCTTCCATTGTTGCCTGGGTGATTAAGCTCGAATTTAACTTGATTGCGATAAAAACCCCCATCATCACCCAGACAACCAATTCGTTTGCTGTCATATAAGGCAATCCGTCGAGTTGATTTAATGGCACAAAGGGTAATAAAGGTTCAATTTCATCCACCGCGATCTGTTCCCACCCTTGAGTTGGAACGAAAGTTAGTAATCCTTGATTTCCCAAGGCGGCGACAACGCGATAGGAATTATTTGCGTTCGGAACAATAATCAGGTCATTCGGTACGAAGTCTGGAAATTCACTACACCACCGGATTCCTACTAAACGTGTGTAATAGTCTGTTCGCCATACAGGGGCGCGCCACGCGATTTGCCAGGTTTGCCCTTTATCTTGAGAAGTCTCAATAAATTTGTTCCCTGTAATGCGATAGCAAATTTGGGGGTTATTCGCTACACACACTAGAATCGGAAAAGGTTTTGTCTCTTGGAATGCAGTAAGAATAGGCGGGGGAATCTGTTCCTCGACATATTGCCATACTTTTGCGTCCTCACTACTTGAAAGCACATATGCGTCTTGATATTCGGGTTTATATTGAACGTAAAGTCTATTTTCAAAAGCGATCACCCTTTGAATCTCTGGCACCCCCATACAAGGCGAACTCGCCATCGTCCCCACAACCGCCAACCCAAACGCAAAAATCTGGGCGGGTTTCAGTGAAACCGCGCGCCTTTCTTCCTCCATTCTTTGCCACAGATTCCACGCAAACGGCAAAACCACGAGCGAGAGCAAATCCGTCGGATCAAGCACATAAAATGTCGGATGCCCTAAAAAAACTTCTGCCACCTCTGCCGTGAAGGTGTTTAAAGCAGGGATTGTCTTAATCCCCGCAAACCAGAGCGCAGTGAGACCAAACGCTATTCGGGCAATTCGGCGAGACGAAGCCCCCAAACTTTCCCCCACCAACCCCAACAACCCTGCCAACAAAAACGGAAAGAAAAACACCCCCGCAAAATCACTCAATTTTCCGGTGAGCGAGGAGGGCATAACGACTTTTAGGATGTGATCGTTGACCAATAAAATAACGATTGCAAAAAGGGAAAGGGGATGGGAGAGAGCTTTGAGCGCGGTACGGAATGTATTCATGGCCTGATCCTTAAAGATATTTTACTCAGAATACACTTTCTCGCCGTACCGCGCTTGATAAATGGCTGACAATCTGTTGACAAAAATCTGGAAAACAAAAAACGCGGATGAACACAAATATCCGTGTTCATCCGCGTTGATCTGTGTCCGATATGTGAAAACTACACGACCAGCCGTTCTTCCTCCGCCCGCATCGCGTTGAACGACGCAATCGCAACTTCCAGCATCTCGCGACTCGGTTCGCGGGTGGTGAGGTGTTGGAGGGCGAGGTTGGGCTTGATCAGCCAGCGGACGAAGGGGGAGTCGAGGTGGGTGGCGGTCCAGCGGATGTATTCGTAGGCGAGGGAAGCCAGGACGGGGATCAGCAGGATGCGGGTGGTGATGCGCCAAAAAAGCGACATCGGGCCGAGCAGGGTGAACATCAGCACCGAGAGGAGCACCAGCGTCAACAAAAACGCGGTCCCGCACCGGGGGTGTTCCAACGAATGACGGGCGACATTTTCGGGGGTCAGTTCATCGCCCGCTTCGAAGGCATTGATTGTTTTGTGTTCCGCGCCGTGATAGCCGAACACGCGTTTGATGTCTTCCAGGCGGCCAATCAGGACGATATAACCGATTAGCAAGATCAGCCGCACCATCCCTTCGAGTAAGTTACCTAACCACGAGAGCGCGGGGGATTCCGCCAGGCCGGGGATGGGGAAGCGCTCAAACAACCAGCCCGCCCCCGCCGGAACCAGGAAAAACAAGCCAATGCCAAACGCCAGCGAAATGCCCAGGGTCAGGTACAACGCGGGGCCTTCAAGTTTTTCATCTTCGCCCGTTTGCACATTGGCGGAAATGGTGAGGGCGCGCGTGCCCAGGCCCAGGGCATCCCAGAGCATCACCAACCCGCGCAGGAAGGGGATTTTGGCGATGGGGCTTTTATAAATGCCGCCGAGTTTTTCGGTGTGCAGGATGATGTTTTGGTTGGGATCGCGCATGGCAATGGCGACCGCACGGGCACCGCGCATCATCACGCCTTCGATCACGGCTTGTCCGCCGTAGGTGGGGAGGGAGGGAGAGGGGGAGGAGGTCATTATTTATCAAGAATATAGAAAAACCGCACCAAGCTCTCGATCAACTTATGAAACGAGGGCAGGTGGAGTTTTTCGTCGGGGCCGTGTTGGTTATCGTCGGGGAGGCCGACGCCAATATTGATCGATTCCATCCCGGCGAGGGTTTGCAGGTCGGTGACGACGGGGACACTGCCCCCCTCGCGGCGGAAGATCGGGCGCACGCCCCAGGCCGTTTCTTGCGCCTGCATCATCGCCTGCACCCAACGGGAGTTCCGGTCCGAGATCGAGGGGTTGCCGTGAACGTGTTCGAGCAGTTCCCAGCGGATGGTGGCGGGGGCGTGGGCCTTCAGGTAGGCTTCCAACTGCCCTTTGATGTCGGCGGCATTTTGATCGGGCACGAGGCGGCAGGAGATTTTTGCCATCGCATAGGCGGGGAGGACGGTTTTGGCCCCCGTGCCGATGAACCCGGAGTACATGCCGTTGATCTCCAGCGTGGGGCGTGCCCCCAGCCGTTCGGTCGGGGTGAATTCCGCTTCGCCCCAGAGTTGGGGGACCCCGGTGCGGGCGATGAGCGTATCCCCTTCCAGTGGAAGCCGCGCGAGTTCGGCGCGTTCTTCGGGGTCGAGGGTGCGGACTTTGTCGTAAAAACCGGGCAGGGTGACGGTGCCGTTTGCGTCGTGCATCCCAGCAATGAGTTCGGCGAGGGCCTGGGCGGGGTTGTGGACGGTGCCGCCGTAAATGCCGGAGTGCAAATCCTGTTTGGGGCCGTGAACGTGCAGTTCAAAATAGGCGAGGCCGCGCAACGCGTAAACAATGGTCGGCTGGGTGGGGGAGAGCATCCCGGTGTCGGTGTTGATGCAGAAATCGCTGGCGATCAGGTCACGATGCTCGGCGATGAAGTCTTTCAGGTGTGGGGAGCCGATTTCTTCTTCGCCTTCGATCATAAATTTCAGGTTGATCGGGAGTTTGCCGCCGGATTTCAGGACGGACTCGACCGCGAACAATGTCGCGGCCACCTGCCCTTTCATGTCACTGGCCCCGCGCCCGATCATATTCTCGCCCCGAATCGTGGGGCTGAACGGGTCGCTGTGCCATTTGTCGAGCGGTTCGGCGGGTTGGACATCGTAGTGTCCATAGAGAAGCGCGGTGGGCGCGTCTGGGCCAGCTTCGAGATATTCGGCGTAGATGATCGGGTGGGTGTCCGGGGGGAAGAACTGGATGTTTTTCATTCCCAGGCCGCGGAGTTGGTCCGCAACCCATTCCCCGGCCCGGCGGACGTCGCCGAACCGTTCGGGGGTGGTAGAAACGGAGGGGATAGAAACAAATTCGCCGAGCTGATCTACAAAGCGGGAGGCGTGTTTTTGGGCGAATTGAAGGGCATTGTCGAGGGATTGGGACATGGATTTTTCCTTTGGTTAGAAAACGTTATGTTTGGATTGTACCCCAAGTTTCATAAGTTTCATTGCGGACACAGCACAAACGCCATATAAACGCCGGACACCTTCGCTGGCCCAATCACCGGTAAAAACTTCGGCGAACGCGCCGAGCCATAGGCCACACTCCCTGCCATGTTTTTGGGAATGGTTAACCGTGCCGCGGCGTCGTCATAAAACAGCCATCCCGCGGCCTCCGTTTGAAAAGCCCATGTCCCCGCCGCCCCGCCAAACAAATCTGCGGCGGTGTTTTTATTTTTTGGGCAAGCGGCATCCCCTCCCGCTTCGTCATATTCGACAAAAGGTTCGGGCAGGTCCTCGAGCGGAGGCACGTTTTGTGTGTCCAAAAAAGCCTCCAGCAGACCTTTGACCAGGGAGTCGTTATTGGATGGAGGTGAAGAAACAGGGGCGGGGGTTTGCGTTTTTTCTCCCGGCCAGTTGAGCCATAAATAAAGGACGAGCAAAACTACAAGAAGCGTCACCAGCACAACAACCCAGCCTAAAAAGCCTTGTTCTTTGACTTCGACTTGTTTTTCTTGTTGATGCGCTTGAAGGGCGGTTTTGACCTGGTCGGGCGTGGCCCCCGCCTGAATCAGAATCAACTCGGCAACTTTGGGTGCGTTGCCAAGTTGGATCAACCCTTTGATCCGGCGGCGGACTTCTTCATCGGTTAAAGGGGACTTTTGAGGGGAAGAGGGGGGAATTTCGGTCATATGGCCTCCATAAATATGCGCCCTCATTATACCCCCTTCAAAATCAATCAAGAAAAGCTCAACGTTTTGCGAGTCTCCCAAACAAATACCCTACCACTCCTGCGGCAATTGCCACCGCCACCCACTGCCGCGTACTGGCTTCAAACGGGGCCATGTGCGCCCCCCAAACGCGGCGTAAGCCCTGCCGGTAAACGGGAATGGTCAACCAGGGAAACAGCACGTCGGAGGTGAAATAGGCCATCGGCGGCATCCGCGAGACGGGTTGATCCCGGTTTGGCGCGGGGCGCTGATCCCGCACGGTCACTTCCGCCAACGTGAACGCGTCCCCTTCCCCCTCCGGCACGGAGGCGAGCACGTTCCCTGCTGCATCCACCACCTTGCATCCGGGCACGATGTCACACGTCATTTCGACATCTTCTGCCACCGGCACATATTGGGCCAACCACGGAGCAAGGGGCACCATCGCGGCGAGCGAGGCTTTTGCCTGGGGCAAACGCGTGGTGATTCGCCCCGCGCCCACGGTTGCCACCATCGGCACGCCCAACCACGCGGTTTGCTCGTTCACCATCTCGCCAAACAGGGTTTTGCCGGAGTCCTGCATTCCTTTCACCAACGGCCCCATGTCGGCGAAGGTGGCGGTTCGGCCATCGGGGAAGCGATAGGTCGGGTTGCTGACATCGGGCGGGCAACTGCTGACGAGCATAAAATCCACCTGCCCGGCGTAGCGTTGCCAGAGATCGAGGTGGGCGGTATCCCAGCAGACCAGCAGGCCGATCCGGCCCAGGTCGGTGTCCGCGACCGTGACATCCCGCCCGTTACGAAAGTAGCCGCGTTCCCAGCCCCAGGGATAGACTTTGTTGTACCGCCACATGCGCCCATCGGGGGCGAAGAGCAGGAGGGCGTTGTACACTTCATCCACGTCCAAGAGCATCAGCGTCCCGGCGAGGTGCAGGTTGAACCGGCGGGCAGTCTCCCGCATCCAGGTGACGGTTTCGCCATCGAGACGTTCGGCGCGGGCGTGGTTGCTGTCGTCGTAGATGTAGCCGGTGTTGAACAGTTCGGGGAGGACGGCGAGGTGCGCGCCAGCCGCGGCGGCCTGCCCGACGAGGTTTTCTGCCCGGGCAAGGCGTTCGGCGGTGGGGGCCGGGTTGGCGTCGAGTTGGATGGAGGCGAGGGTGAGTTTACGAGGCATGGTCATTTTCCTTGAGGGGGCGGAGCCAGTTGAAGGTCAGGTAAAAGACGAACAAAATCGCCGCGAACATCACGGAGAACGCAATGGTCTCTTTGTTGCTGAACGGGTGGCGGAGGGGATGATACACGTCGCGCAGGATTTGGATGGGGTCAGTCAAAATGTCCCAACTGTTCCAGCGCAAGTACCGCCCCATGTAAATGCCAAAACTCGTCAGACCCATGGTGCCCATGACAAACACCCAACTTAACCAGTGTCCCACAAAGGCGCTGACGATTTTTTGCATGGATCGTAACGAGGCAATCGCGAGAAAACATCCGGTGAGGGCAAAGGTGACCAGCAAGCCGATGTCGTACCAAATGGGAAGGGTGCGTTGGCGCAGGTGAATCAGGTCGGTGAGAATGTACGGGGCATTGGGGAAAAACAGCAACCACATCGCCCCCGGCGGAATGACCGCCCACCACCAGCGCGGTTGCCAACGATGGATCACGAGTGCGGCCAGACTGAACAGGTAGGGAATCCAGGCGAGGAACAAATTCCACAGCATATAGCGGAAGGTGGATTCATCGCTCCAGATCACGCGGCCTACAAAAAAGCCGATGGAGAGGAGGGTGGATAATACGAGCGGGTAAAACAGGTTTTCGCTTAAAAAGCGGTGGAGTTTGAGGGTTTGGGTGAAGAGGAATTTCATAGGGATACTCCTTTGGTGGGTATTATTGCGTATTCCGTAGGCCGGTTGATCTTACAAAATACGTGGTGCGCAATACGAGATGGAACAGAATCTTCTGAATAAAAAAATCTGGCTGATCGTACAACACTTGTCGTGCACGCGACCGGACAAAAAATGCTCAAAATCTGCTGAAATTGGGGATGACTTTGGTCATGCGGGCGGGGGTTCCGTGCCGTGGATTTGCCCCTTGCTGGCGCGGAGAATGAGGGTGAGGAGGCGGTCAGTTTCCCAACGGTCATAATCTTTCGGGGGGAGATTCATGCGCTCGAATAGTTTCTGCAAAATGCGTCTCCCTAAAACGTCGTGATTGGCGAGTTGGTTCCGCCGGGCGTGGAAATCTTCGAGGAGTTGAATGTCTTGCGGGGTGAGCATTTCGACGGGGAGCGGGCCGAGGTCGGGAGCGATGGGGCGGTAGACAGGCTGGGGTTCAGTGGCCCGCGCGGCCAGAGATTCGAGTGTGACAGGGGCGCCACTTTCGCGGACAACGAGTGTGCCCGCCGCGAGGTCCCCCAACCGGCGGGATTGTTCATTGACGAACATCGTCACCACGCCAACTCCGTAATATATGGGAAGGAAGTCGATCAGCCGGACGAGATTGCGGATGATCGATTCCGTCAGGGTGATGGGGGTTCCGTCCACCCGAATGACCCGGAGTTTGGCGCGCCGTTTGCCGGGAGATTGTCCGTTCCAGAGCATTTCAAAAAAGATGTAGTAGCCCCATAAAAAGGCGAAGGAGATTAGCCCCGCCGCGCCGATGATCCAGGCGAGATAGGGGTTGTCGCCGTCCAAGTTCATCGCATCGGCAGGCAAAAGGAGGCGGGCCAACGCCAGGGCGACCACGAGGACGATCACTTGCAAGATGCCGATCAGGATCGTGTCTACCAGCGCGGCTAAAAACCGCGAGCCGATGCCTGCAATGGTGTAGCCAAAGGCAACGTTTTCCGGGGTTTCGATGTGGAGGGTGTCGGAGGGGTCGGGTGAGGGATTCATGGGGGCAGGGGAGAAAAGGAGAAAGGGAGATAAGGAGGCTGGGAATGAGGGGAACTTTGGGGAATTTGG